>JAGQSZ010000124.1 GCA_020439285.1 Microthrixaceae bacterium | reverse complement strand
GACCTCGAGCTATTACACCGCTGACCATCACGGTTCGCTCGAGTCAACATCGAGCCCGTGTTGTGGTCCGAGTGCCGCTGATCTGAACGCCGTCGCGGCCCAGAGCGCGGAACCCGGGTCGACTGTCCCGCGCCGGGTAATCAAAGGCGGGTCGCATCTGTGCGCACCCGAGTACTGCCACCGCTACCGGCCATCGGCCCGTTCACCTCAGGCCGAGGATTCCTCCACGAGCCATATCGGGTTCCGCTGCGTCCGTAGCATCTGATCGCCCACACTTGTCCCCTATATGGCCAGCAAAACGCGGGCGCCAACGCCGGATCACGGCGATACGATTCGCCCATGCCTCTTCTGCCTGATCGTCCGCTTGGTCTAGCTCCCGGTTCCATCTCCGACTACCGCGAACTGGCACGACGGCGAATCCCCCGCCAACTCTTCGACTACATCGACGGCGGTGCCTACGACGAAGCGACCATGCGTGCCAACGTCGACGACCTAGCCGACATCGCGTTGCGCCAGCGTGTCATGCGTGACGTGTCGCAACTCGACATGTCGGTCAACGTCCTCGGACAGGACTTGGCCATGCCGGTGGTGTTGTCCCCGGTCGGGCTTGCCGGAATGTTCGCTCATCGTGCAGAGGTCCAAGCCGCTCAGGCAGCCGAGGAGGCGGGCGTTCCGTTCTGCGAATCGACGGTGTCGATCTGCAGCATGGAAGAGGTTGCTCGTAACACGAGCACGCCGCCTTGGTATCAGCTCTATGTGATCCGTGACCGCTCGTTCGCCGAGGATTTGATGGCCCGCGCCAAGGCGATCGGTAGCCCGGTGCTCGTGTTGACCGTCGACCTGCCCGTCGTCGGTGCCCGCTACCGCGATGACCGCAACGGAATGGTTGCTTCCATGCCGATCACCAAGAAGCTCCGCCAGGGAGTGGATCTGGTGTCGCATCCCCATTGGGTCCGCAATGTGGCGATCAACGGCAAACCCCACACCTTCGGCAACTTGGAAGAGGCCGTGCCCGGGGGTCGCAACGTCAAGTCGTTCAAGAAGTGGGTGGACAGCCAGTTCGACCCGAGCGTCACTTGGGACGACCTGGCGTGGGTGCGTGAACATTGGGACGGTCCACTTGTACTCAAGGGTGTGCTGGATCCCGAGGACGCCCGTCGAGCCGTTGACTCCGGGGTTCAGGGCATCGTCGTTTCCAACCACGGTGGCCGCCAGCTCGACGCCACGCCTTCGACGATCAAGGCGTTGCCGGCGGTGGCTGCAGCGGTCGACGGCAAGATCGACGTGCTCTTCGATGGCGGGATCCGCAGCGGCCTCGACATCGTCAAGGCAATGGCCCTCGGCGCTGATGCGTGTCTGATCGGTCGGGCCTGGGCCTATGCGGTTGCCGGTCGTGGCAAGGAAGGTGTCGCTCACATCCTGCGGATTATCCGCTCGGACCTCGAGGTCGCTCTTGCGCTCACCGGTGTCACCAACATCAGCGAGATCGATCACAACGCTCTCGTTGACGGTGATGACCTGATCGCCGCGTCGGCGGGTCCGATCGCGAACCTACGGTCCAAGATCAAGAAATCCACCTGAGCTTGTGCCAGTAACCCGACACCGAGTTCAGCCACGGTTCGCCTTGGGTAGGGTCGGTTCATGACCGATTCAGATTCCCCGGCCGCGGCCTCGACCGATGCTCCCAAGGTTGCTGTCGGGCCCGAGGGTCTGCGGGACTATCTGGGTGGCGTGATCATCGCTGCCGGTGCCAACGTCGCGGATGTTTCCGATGCTGACGCGCTGGTGTGGGCGGATCCTGGTGACGTGGACGGACTTCGTGCCGCGCTCGAGATCAACCCTGGGCTGCGTTGGGTGCAACTCCCCTTCGCCGGAGTCGACAAGATGATCGGGTTGATCGACCGTGACCGTGTTTGGACCAGCGCCAAGGGCGTCTACGGCGATCCGGTGGCCGAACACGCTCTCGGTCTCGCGATCGCTGGGATGCGCAACATCGCGTCGTTCGCCCGCATGACCTATTGGGATCGGCCACGGGGTCGGAGCTTGTTCGGGGCGAACGTGACGATCCTTGGCGCGGGCGGTCTTGCCACTTCGCTCGCCCGAGTACTCGCTCCGTTCAACGTGTCCCTCACCGTTCTGCGACGCAAGGCGGAACCGTTCCCCGGAGCGAAGTTCACCGGAACCCTGGACGATCTCGATTCCGTGTTGCCCGACACCGACGTGTTGTTCATCACGGTTCCGCTCACTCCGGTCACCACCGGGTTGATCGACGCCCGTCGGCTCGCCATCATGTCTGATCACAGTTGGCTAATCAACATCGGACGGGGCCAACACGTCGTGACCGACGATCTGGTCGCCGCGCTCGAAGCCAAGTCGATCGGTGGCGCAGCTCTCGATGTGACCGATCCGGAACCACTGCCCGAAGGTCACCCGCTGTGGAGTCTGGACAACTGCATCATCACACCGCATTCGGCCAACACACCTGCGATGTCGGTGGTGCCGTTTTCGAAGCGTGTGACTGACAACGTGCAACGGTTTGCTCGAGGCGAGGAGCTGCTCGGGATCGTTGATCCGGACGCCGGGTTCTGAACGGCCAGCGATCTAGGGCAGCGGCTACTCAGTCGGTCATCAGGTTCGCTGCGACCGTCGCCCCCAAGTCCCACGCTGCGTCACGATCGTTGCTAGAGGGGTCACCGACGCAACGTACCGGTTGACTCACCTGTTGCCAACCCAGACCTTTGACGATCTTGGCAACCGAGTTGATCGCCCCGTCGACATCGTCGTTGCCGTGAACGAGCAGCCCGTATGGCCGGCCCTGGGTCTCACGCAGGCACGGGTAGTAAATGGTGTCGAAGAACGTCTTGAGCCCACCCGACATGTAGCCCAGGTTCGCGGGCGTCACGAGCACATAACCATGCGCACCCAACACATCCGCCGACGACGCGGACAGCGCCGCCCGGACGTTCACGTCGACACCTTCGATGTCGGGTGTGGACGCTCCCTCGATCACTGCCTCGACCAGAGTGTCGACCTTCGGCGATGGCGTGTGATGAACGATCAGCAGTCGGCGCCTGTCGGCCCCAGCGTTCGAGGCTTCAGGCGACATCGGGACGGTGATGCGGATCCGAATGTTGCCAATCCGCGATCAGCGACCGGATGGCGGTCAACAAGATGAGCGGTTCATCGAGCATCGCGTGGTGACCCGCTTCGGGCAGTTCGATCACCGGGGTCACGCGCCCGAGCTTTTCGAACATCGAGTCGCCGATGTCCTTGGTCACCAGACCGTTCTCCGAACGCAGCAACGCCAAACGGCACGTCACATCAGCCAGATAGGGAAGTGCCACTCCCCTGACCGATCCGGCGAACTGGCCGAAGATGTTGCGGTCGAACTTCCAGGCCCAACCTCCGTCGACATGTTTGGCGGAGTTGCGGGCAACGTGGTCCATCACGAAATCCAGGTAGTGCTCCTGTTGTGGAACGGTGCGGAATCGTCCTGCCACCACGTCGAGCGATTCGTAGACCCTGGCACGACCGAACGCGTCACCGATGTGGTAGCCCGAGACCTCGGGGTCAGGCTCGGTCACCGGTGAATCGCACACGACGACCCCGGCGAGTTCGGGTGAGTGGAGCGCTGCGGTCACGATGGCAACGAAGCCACCCATGCTGTGGCCGATCACCACGGGTGGGCCGTCGATTTCGCCGGCTTTCGCAGCGGCCATCACCTCGTCGGTCCACTGCACGAGCGAGTACAGATCACGGTGCCCACTGTCGCCGTGGCCCGACATGTCGACTGCTATCACCCGGAACTCGTCCGCGAACTGCGCCGCTATGTGTGCCCACCAATACGCGTTCGCCCCGCCACCATGGACGAACACCAGACCCGGGCGGTTCGGTTCACCCCATGTGAGGAACCGTACGTTGGTGCCATCCACAGTCACCTCGCCGTGACCCATCGGCACCTCGAGTGCTCGACGGAACCAGCCCGGTGAGCGTTCCCAGACCGCATCGGATGGAAGTTTGTGGCTCTCGATCGGCTCGCTCATTTGCCACCTGTCGTTTCGCTGGCTGACGGATCCATCGGAATATGGATACCAGCATTTGGTCCTGTCCGCGGTCAGGTGCGCGATATGCCAGTCACCGAGACACTGCTTCTGAGCAGCGTTGGTCGAATCGTCGCGGTACTAGCGTCAACGGCATGCAATCGAATGCGGCTGATTCGCCGGGCACAGAACCCCGCACGACCGACCCTGATCACGACCAGAAGTGGAACCAACTCCTTGCGATCATGCATGACCGTGGGCTGATCCGCTTCGACGAGCCTCGCCAACTCTCATCAGGAGAGATGAGCCTGGACTTCATCGATGCGAAACGTGCGTTGTCCTTCGGGGCCGATCTGTGGCTCGCAGCGGGGATCATCTGTGATTCCGTCGCGGCTCGCGGCATCGAGTTCAGCGCTGCTGGTGGTCTCACCATGGGTGCGGATCATCTGGCTCACGCGGTCGCCCTCTACAGGTCACAGGTACTCGGTTCACCCACCGAGTGGTTCGTTGTCCGCAAGGCACCAAAGGGTCGGGGCACCAACCAGACGGTCGAGGGCGCGGCACTGTCGTCTGAGTCAAAGGTGTTGTTGCTCGACGACATCGTTACCACCGGTGGTTCTATCATCCAGGCCTATGAACGGGTCACACAGGAGACAGGTGCGACGGTTGTAGCGGCGGTGACGATGGTCGATCGCAGCGGGTTGGCGAACAAGTTCTTTGCAGATCAAGGAGTTCCGTATCTACCGGTGTTCACCTATTCCGACCTTGGTATCGATCCGATCGGTCAAGGGTCCGCTGCGCAATGAGCGATTCCGGGGCCACCGACTCCGAAGCAGCTGAGTTGGTCGCGGCTTGGCGTAAGCGGGGCGACTATCTGGATTCGCCTGACGGCAAGGTCTTCGTGGTCGACACTCCGGCATCAACTGCGCCGACGTCGAGTGGTCCGCCGCCGTTGCTGGTGCTCCACGGTTTCCCCACTTCCTCGTTCGACTTCCGGGCCGTGTTACGACTTCTGAGTGAAAATCGCCGGGTGATTCTGTTCGATCAGATCGGATTCGGGCTTTCGGACAAGCCTGACCGTCGATATGGAATCCATCTCCATGCCGACACTGCTCAACACGTCATATCGGAACTCGGCATTGACGAGTTCGATCTGTTGACCCACGACATGGGTGACAGCGTCGGCGGCGAGATCCTGGCACGCGATTCCGAGGCAAGGCTCAACGCGACGGTCCGTAGACGCGTGATCTGCAACGGTTCGATCTATCTGGACCTAGCGCAACTGACCTTGGGTCAACAGTTGTTGATGGGCCTACCGGATGAAGCGACCGACGAGTTGCCGGTGGAGAGTTTTGTGAACGGCGTGACCGGGACCTTCGCACCCGATCGCGAGGTCGACCCGGTTGATGCTGCTGCGCATGGTTTGTTGGCCCAGACCAACGGAGGGCTCCGGTTGATGGCACGGCTGATCCGCTACTTGGAGGATCGCAAGGCCGAGGAGTACCGCTACACGGGAGCGATCGAATCGCACCCGTCTCCGTTGCGCATCGTTTGGGGTGATCAGGACCCGGTGGCGGTCATCGCGATGGCCCACCGGTTGGCTGACCGTCTGGTTGGTGACACCGATGATGGTGGCGGGGCCGGTGAGTATCCGGACATGGAGATACTCACCGGTGTCGGTCACTATCCGATGATCGAAGCTCCGGAACGGTTCGCTCGATCAGTCCTAGCGGGCCTCGACTGAAACCACAGCGCTAGGACCACTCGGCCCGCTCAGCGTGACGTGCTCTGGAACTTCCGGAACGACAACAGCGAGAACACGACGGTCAGTCCGATAGCCCAGAGGATCGACCACCACAGGTCCATGCCCGGTGAGTGACCGTTGTAGAGCGCTCGGGTCGCGTTGGTGACCAACGTGAACGGGTTGACCTCGGCGACCTTGGCGAGCCACTTGGGCATCGATGCGGTCGACACGAACGCCGATGACACGAAGGTCATTGGGAACATCCAGATGAACCCGGCCGAGTTGGCGGCCTCCACCGACTTGACCGACAGGCCGACCCAGGCCTGGATCCAACTGAAGGCGAACGCGAACGCCAACAACAACAGGGTGGCGAGAACAGCTCGGGCGATTCCTCCGTCGAGTCGGAACCCGACGATGAAACCGACGATCAACATGATCACGAACGTGAACGCGTTGCGCAGAAGGTCTGACCACGTGCGGCCGATCAACACGGCAGGTTGGTACATCGGAAGCGAACGAAGTCGGTCGATGAACCCTTTTTGCATGTCTTCCGCGATGCCGATCCCGGTGAACGCCGATCCGAACACGACGGTCTGGGCGAAGATCCCCGGAACGACGAACTGTTGATACGAGCTGTAGCCCGGAATGTTGATCGCCCCGCCGAACACGTAGACGAACAACACGACGAACATGATGGGTTGCAGTGAGGCGAACACCAACAGGTCGGGGTTTCTGATCGTGGCAATCAGGTGACGCGAACCCTCGGCCCAGATGTCACGGGCCAACCAGATCGGGCCACGAGGAACCACATATGGCTGTGACCTTCCACTGGGGTTCGGGTCCGTGGATGAAACCGATGAGGCTGTAGTCATGGTCACTTTCCCTTCGGCTCTGTAGTGGAGTGCGACATGGCGTGATCCAGTTCGCTCTCGTCTTCGGTGTCCGATTCAGCCGGACGTCCGGTGAGTTGGAAGAACACGTCATCGAGTGTCGGGCGTCTGACCACCACATCGGTCAACTCGATCCCAGCAGCATCTAATTTGCGGACCACTGTCGGCACGATCCGATCGGTGTCGGAGATCGGGATCGTCACCGTGAGCGACTCGCTGTCAATGGCAGCGTTGGCACCATCCGGTACAAGGCCGTTGAACAGGCCGGCGACGTCACCCAGGTGGGCGGCATCAGACAGAGTGATCTCGACGCGTTCGCCACCGCTTTGTTGTTTGAGTTCAGTGGCGGTTCCCTGCGCTATGACGGTGCCATGGTCGATCACCACGATCCGATCGGCGAGCCGTTCCGCCTCTTCGAGATACTGCGTCGTCAACAAGGTTGTGGTTCCCTCGGCGACCAGGTTCTCGATCACTTCCCACATATCGAGACGTGCACGAGGGTCGAGTCCCGTGGTCGGCTCATCGAGGAACAACACCGATGGCCGAGCGATGAGACTCATCGCTATGTCGAGCCGCCGGCGCATACCGCCCGAGTAGCCCTTGACCACACGATCAGCAGCCTGATCCAGACGGAACTGATCTAGTAGTTCAGTCGCGCGACGTTTGGCTTCTGCCTTTGGCATGTGGAAGAACCGGCCGATCAACTGCAGGTTCTCGTGTCCGGTGAGACGCTCGTCCACCGCTGCGTACTGGCCGGTCAACCCGATACGAGCGCGTGCTTCAGCTGGGTGTTTGACGACGTCGATCCCCTCGATCTCGGCGGTCCCAGAGTCGGGTTTCAACAGGGTTGTGAGTATCCGAACCGTGGTGGTCTTGCCCGCCCCGTTCGGTCCGAGCACGCCTAAGACGGTTCCCGGTTCGACTTCAAAGCTCACGCCTTTGAGCGCCTCGGTTTCACCGAAGCGCTTCGTCAGGTCCTTGACGATAACCATTAGATTGTGCCCGTTTCTTGTGCCTTGTCGTGGTGGTCAGGTCG
>JAGQSZ010000123.1 GCA_020439285.1 Microthrixaceae bacterium | reverse complement strand
GGACGCGATCTGGTCCGACGATTGAGGTGAGCGATGTCTCGCCTGATGTCTCTGGGCTGCGTCTTGTCGGTTGATCGAGTACGTCACAGGACTCAACCGGCTGCTGCACTTCTCGATTCACTACCAAAGATCCTCGCCGCGACACGTTCTGCCGCGTCGGACTGCATCGGTCGGGTGACGTGGGTGTAGATCTGGCTGGTGATGTGCGTGCTGCTGTGGTTGAGGCGGTCGCTGACGACGTGGATGTCGATGCCTTCCTGCAGCGCGAGGGTTGCCCAGGTGTGTCGCAGTCCGTGGAGCTTCAGCCGAGGCAGGGGCGCAGAAGGATTCGCCGTGTTGTACGCCGCCTGTTTCCGGATGAACTCTCGGCTGAACCGTTCTGGATGTATCGGCGTTCCGTCGGCTCGGCAGAACACCCAGTCGTCGTCGATGAACGCCTCGCTAAGGATCTCGACAGACTCGAGCTGCTGGGCTCGGTGCTGTCGGAGCATGTCGATCGTTCCGGGGTCCAGGTAGATCGTGTGGCCGATCTTGGTCTTGGGTAGTTCTTTCGTGATGATCTCGTGCCGGACCATGGTGAGTTGCCGAGAGATGATCGCAGTTCCCGCGTCCAGATCGAGGTCGTGCCACTTGAGCCCTAGGACCTCGCCCCGTCGAGCACCCGATGTCGCAAGGAACAGCCACGCCGGCAGGTACTGGCTGTCGGATGCGAAGTTGAGGAACGCTCGGAGTTGTTCACCGCTCCATGTGACCTGCCGCGCCCGGCGGGTCGACGCGACCGGCGGGGGAGTCGCAGCATCAGCAACATTTCGATTCACGCGGTTCCAACGCAGTGCATCCCGGAGTGCGGCGTGGATGATCGTGTGGATGTAGCGGACCATGCGGTTGCTCAATCCAGGATCACGAACCCCGGTCGGCCTCGGTTGGTCGGCGCGCCGGACAGCTGATGCAACCGAGTGTCGTGTGACGCTCTGCAGCTCGGGATACCGGTTGTTGAGGTCGTCGGCTACCTGTTGCCACGTCATGCCGCCTGTACGAAGGCCGCGGATCTCGTCTAGCAGATCCTCGTCGTACTTCCTCGCTGCGGCCACACCGGGATGCCTTCCCGATTCGAGCAGCATCCGATACAGCCCATTGAGATCCATCGGCGTCAGCTGCTGCAGCCGACGCCCACCGATGTACGGAATCACGCGTTGCTGGATGTTGCGCTCATAGCTCACGTAGGTGCTCTCCTCGAGCCTCGGTGGCCGTTGGGACGGGAGCCATTCATCGATCAGGAAGTCACGAACGGTGAGGCGTTCGGGGTGGACCCACGTGCCCTGCTCGACCGCGGCCATGGCCAGCACCTGGGCGGCTTCGGCCTCACGCCGAGTAGCGAACCCATCCTTGGATGACTGGTAGCGCCTACCGCTGGGGTCGGTGACGTAGGTGTAGGAGGTCCAGGTGGACCCACGCTTGCGGATGTTGTTACGTCCTGTGGTCATCGCTTCCTCCTGAACGGAACAATCCGACCGAAACGGTCGAGGATTTGAAGCGACGGCTTACTCCCGTCACGAGAGCCCGATGCACACCACGGAGTGGGAGATCGGCGTCGTCAGTTTACGGCCAAACGGTCATCGACATCGTCCGACCTCCAATACGTCCATTGCAGCGAGATCAGGAGCGTCCGGCTCGGTGGGCGAGTCGTCGTACCGATCGGCCACCTAGCGGCTGAGCTTGGCGTGGAGTATCAAACGGTCTGGGATGTGCTCGAACGTGTGTCCAAGGGCGAGCAGCTCGCGTCCGGTGACGTCGACCCATCCCTAGTGGGGGACTGGCGAGACTGTCAGAGTCGTGAGCTACTGTCCGAAGATCACTCACTCCTGTATCAGGAGTTGCGGTTCTTGATCGGCAACCCGGGTGATGGGCTGGTCCATCGAGCACCTCGGTTGCCCGCCTGGTATACCTCCACGAACGCAGTACGAGTGCTAAGTATTGTTCATTCGTGAGTCATCCCCGGAGTGTGGAGTCGAGTTGCACTATGATCGAACATATGTTCGTGAACGGTGGTTGCTATGCCGCTCGACCAACAGCTCACTCTCTTCGAGGTTCCGGTGCACGCAGCTGAACTCCTAGTCGATCCGGGTGCTGACTATGGCGAGGTATTCACTCGCCGTTGGGTAGTCGACCTGATCCTGGACCTAGTCGGCTACACCTCCGACAAGGACCTGGCGGCATCGCGACTTGTTGAACCCTCATGTGGAACGGGAGCGTTCCTGGTGCCCGTAGTCGAGAGACTGATCGCGTCCTGTATTGCCCATGGACGAGACGTTTCCGAGATGTCAGACGCTATTCGGGCGTTCGATCTCCTAGAAGCGAATGCTGGCCGTGCTCGAAAGGCGGTGGTCAATCTCCTGGTCGATTCGTCCGTAGATGTCACTGATGCCGAAGCTCTGGCTGAAGAGTGGGTGACTACCGGCGACTTTCTCCTGAGTTCACAAGAACCAGAGGCTGCCGACTACGTCGTTGGCAATCCGCCATACATCCGGCTCGAGAACGTTCCCCGGAGGACTATGGAGGCATACCGTCTGGCGTGCCCAACCATGCGCGGCCGGGCTGACATCTACGTCGGTTTCATCGAGCGTGGTTTGAGCTTGCTCAAACCGGGTGGCGTGCTGGGCTTCATCTGCGCCGATCGGTGGATGCGTAATCAGTACGGTGAGGATCTGAGACGGCTTGTCACGAGCCGATTTGCTGTTGAGACAATCGTTTCGATGCACGATGTCGACGCATTCGAAGACGACGTGTCGGCTTATCCAGCGATCACCGTTCTACGAAACGGGCGACAAGCGGTCACAAACGTCGTAGACACGAACGAGACGTTCACTGACAGAAGTGCTGCCAAAGTCCGGTCCTGGGTAAACAGCGGCCGCCGTCGGACTGTTTCGACTAGCTCCTATGAAGCGACACGGATGGATGGATGGTTCGAGGGCGGCGACCTCTGGCCGACCGGTTCTCCAGCGCAGCTCGCAGCGATCAGTGAGCTGGAGTCGAGGTTCCCACCACTTCAAGACCCGGCGACAGGTACTCGTGTGGGCATTGGTGTCGCGACTGGCTGTGACGATGTCTTCATAACATCAGACCCTGATCTGGTCGAAGATGACCGCTTGCTGCCCCTACTCCGTGCGGCTGACACGGTCAGTGGATCCCCAGAATGGTCTGGAAGCTTCCTGGTGAACCCGTGGAACGGCACTGGCTTGGTTGGCCTTGACCGATATCCACGCCTCAAGCGATACCTGAACGCCCACGAACGTCGGTTGAGGTCGCGGCACGTCGCCCAACAGCGCCCAAACGTCTGGTACCGGACAATCGATCGCGTCGACCAGAACCTGACCGGTCGGTCGAAGCTTCTCATGCCCGATATGAAGGCATCAGCGCATCCAGTGCTCGATGATGGGCACTACTACCCGCACCACAACCTTTATTTCATCGTCTCCGACAGTTGGGATATGGAAGTGCTCGGTGGGCTGCTTCTCTCGGACTTCGCCAACCTGTTCGTCGGTGGCTACTGCGTTCGGATGCGTGGTGGAACCTACCGGTTCCAGGCGCAGTACCTGCGCCGCATACGCGTCCCCGATCCGACATCGATTGGTGCACGCGACCGCAAGGCTCTTGCAGCAGCATTCAAGACTCGAGATGCCGAACGAGCGACCGGTGTAGCGACACGGCTGTACGGCCTTGAGCTACCAGCGGTATGACTAGGGGGCGGCGTCCCAGTCGATCTGCGGGTTCATGGCCTTGAACTGTAGGCATCGGCCATGGATAGCGGCGGCGAACGACTGGAATGACAAAGTCGTTGACGGGAACCGCACCGCTCCGGATTCCTTGTCCGCCAAGATCAGACACGCTGCATCCAGGAGCCGTTCGCGAACCATTCGTTCGAAGAAGATTCCATAACGCAGTGCGTAGCTGGCTTGGTCGAATGCTGGATCGGGTGTCCACACTGGGTTCCTACCTACCACCGGGGTGTTGAACGCCTCGTTGTCCTCCAACAGCATGAAATAACCGAGCCAAGGACGTTGCGTCGTGTCGATGATTCCACGTTCGACGGCTTTCCAGACGTCCACAGCTTGCCCAAGAGCCTCGTCCGTTCGGTTGTTGAAGTTCTGCCCCGGACTTGAGCCCGCCATGGACTTTAACTCGATGATCCCGACAACCTGATTGGCCACCATGACCACAACGTCCCAGCTCTTATCACGGCGGAAGAAGCCGGCGATCGGACGCTTCTTCACGTCGATCAGGTGACTGGGGATACCGGCATCGATGAAGACCCGAACCAACAGTGCCTGCAAGTCATCCAAGTGCCGTCCGCCAGTCACCTCGGAACGCAGGCCTGGGTTGAGAACACCTTGCTCGATTGAGCGCTCCGACTGGCTTCTGCGCACATCCCAGTACGACGTCACGGCGTTGATGACGAGGTCGGTGTAGTCAGGAAGGGGGTTGGTCAAGGGGGCCTCGTCGGTAGGGTGCTTCTCATTCTCTCAGGAGAATCGTGAGTTAGGGTGGACGTCAGACTCCCACGCGGTGCTTCTGGCGTGCACGTGTTTGCGTTCCACTGAGAGCAGAGCAATCGTCGTCGCATCATGGTCATGAATTCGACACGTGCACTCGTCGTGATTATCTGAAGTGACTGCCCCAAGCCCCGTGCGATTACATACTGGTTTCAGGAGGTGGACCGATGAGACGTGACTACCAAGAAGTGATAGCTGCTCGTCGTGCTCGCCTCTCACCCGATGCCAAGGCGCACCGTGAAGTCTTTGAGCAGACCTACGGCATCGCCATGCAGGTCATCGAGCTACGTGAACGCCACGGCCTTACCCAAGCGGAGCTCGCTGAACGCAGCGGCATTGACCAGTGTGACATCAGCCGAATCGAACGTGGTGCGACTAGCCCCAGAACACGGACCCTCAAACGCATCGCAGCGGCGCTCGGTGCTGAGCTACGGCTCGTCGAGATCACGGGCTGAACGGTCGTGTGCTGATACATGCCAGGCAGGCAACCTGTTATCTCGTGTCGGGTTCTCCGGGCAGCGGTGATCATTGCCCTATTTTAGAGTTCTCGTTCGATACAGGGACGATTGACGTATCGAAACTAATCCGGTCGGTTAGTTTGGATACGTGAGTCCGCAACCCGGTGAGGTAATTGAGCCTCGAGAGCTCGCTGATTGGCTTCTTGCACGGGGTCGGGGCTGGGTGACCACCTCGGAGGCTGCAACCCTGCTCGATATCCCAGAAAGGCACGTCGCTCCAACGCTTGCGCGGTGGCGTCAGCGCGGCCACCTGTTCAGTCCGACCAAGGGTCTATATGTCATCGTGCCGGCGGAGTTCCGTTCATGGGGTGCTGTTCCAGCGTCGCATTTCATCGACGATTTCATGAACCATCTCGGACACGCTTATTACGTTGCTCTGCTGTCGGCGGCTGAACTGCACGGCTTTGCTCACCAGCGTCCGCAGGTATTCCAGGTGATGACTCCGGCTCGGTTGCGGGATCGTGACTTCGGTCGAGTGAGGATCCGATTTGTCACTGACGCGTCGCTCACGGACCGTGTTGTCGACGTGGTCAACACTCCAACAGGAACGATGAGGGTGTCGTCGGTCCAGACCACCGTGCTTGACCTGGTCAGCCATCCGAACCTGAGCGGCGGGCTGTCGAACGTGTCGACGATTCTCGGTGAGATGGTTGAGGAACGACGGATTGACGTCGCTCAGCTTGTTGCGTCGGCTGCCATGTATCCAACGTCCATTGCGCAGCGGTGCGGGTGGCTGCTCGACTTCGTTGCTCATCATGTTGGTGTCGAGCTCGACACGTCGCCGTTGGCTGATTCGCTGGAGCGTCCCCGGCGGGTTCTCCTTGAACCCAGAGGCGGAAGAGACGGTGAGAAGGACGGTCGCTGGCGTGTTACCGCCAACATCACACCGGAGCCAGACCTGTGATCCCGCGTGCTGCAATCAGCGAATGGCATCAACGGGTACCGTGGCCCTCGGTTGACCAGGTCGAACAGGACCTGGTCCTCTCGAAGTGTTGTTGCTTGACCCCAATGACATCGTTGCGTGCTTCGACCCGTACCGTCCTGACGGGTACAGCTCGGAGAGAGCAACCGAGGGACTTCACGAACACATTGCCGACCCGTGGTTCCGAGCCGATCCCGCCGTGCTCGTCGATGAATCGCCGCTCACATGTGACACTGATTCAGCCGGAACGCTTGTCACGGACGCAGTGCTCCGAATCGTTTGACCTAACGCCATTGCTCATCAGCGAGTTCAGTGTTCGGCAGTTAAGGCTTGTCCCCCGATGGCGATGAACACTTATACCGACCCTGACGGAGCCATCTGGAACGAAGGGTCAGCGGGCTTGGTCGAGATCGTCGGCCGACAAGCCAGCATCTCGAAGGATCGCGGCCAACGTCCCGCGTTTCAGTTCTTTGTGAAGTGGGATGACCAGAGCGATGGGGCGTTCAGGATGTTTGAGGCGAACATGGCTGCCGCGTTGGCGGACCGGTTCCCAGCCGAACTTTCCGAGCACCGTAATAAGACGAGCGCCCGAGATGACGGGGAGGTGAGGGCTCACGCAGGAATCGGAAAGGTGCGTCGGATGGCAGCGTCTGGTAGTGGCTCACCATCGTCTTGAAGTCCCTCGACGTACAACTCCAACGCCTCTTGTGCGTTGGCCACCGCATCCTCCAGATCGTCGCCCTGAGTATGAAGGCCGGGGAGATCCGGTGCGTAGACGTAGTAGCCCCCATCGGGCTGTGGCTCGAAGACGAATTCGACCTCGCGCTGGTCAGTCATGGCCCAATAATACCTTTCATTGCCGAGTTTTCATTGGTCGATTGGAGCGGCAGGCGGTGGGCCTCGCTTGTTGTCAATTTGTCATCACGTGGAATGAAGACGGCCAAGTAGCCCGTCGTGTGCCGGGTGGTTCGGTCGACGGCATGACCGCATAACGACTGGACCCCCCCCCAAACACGACCCTCTCAGAGGTCAGGACCCTGCGGGATCAATTGAACCGAGCGCAGTCTCAGAGCAACCCCGCGTGGTTGGCGATACGTTCGAGAATTTGGTCCCACGTCGGGAGTTCTCCAGTGCCGAAATACAGCTCAGGCATGGTCGACTCGTAGGCACGTTTAGCTTTGGCCGACGCAGCGCTCGTCGGGTCGAAGACTGGACTTGCCCCGTATCCATCATGTGGCCGGGTCGTCGTTGTCGTGCCAACGAAGTAGCGCTGCGATATCTCAGCAATATTGTTGACTACCACCAGCATCTGGTCACGGTCCTGTAGCCACTTAAGTACACGGTCAGTAGCTAGCAGCTCGTAGATGTCGTAGAAGTGGCGGCCGCTTCTGTAGGGCACATCATGGTCGGGATCGTCGACGAGTTGGAGCGCTATTCCGTGTACGTTGTCGAGTTTCTCCAACAGGGTGCGGGCGGGATGCAGCACTTCGATGTTGAAGATGGTGAGGTCGTCGTAGCGCCGGCTGTCAGCGATGGTTGCGCTGAGTGTTTCACCGAGCAGAGACGTGATGGGCATGGATTCATGCGGGTCGGCGCCACCACGTACCCCCATCTCCAACAGGACGCTCGTCTCGATGACTGACGTTGGCGGACGAGTAGACGGATAGGTGATCTTGTACGTTCGATGACGTCCCGTCTCCGAACTGCCACCTGATGCCTGGCCGCCTGTGGTCTCGGCGGCAGCGTGG
>JAGQSZ010000122.1 GCA_020439285.1 Microthrixaceae bacterium | reverse complement strand
CGCGCTACGCGTCGGAGTTCCGAAGTTGCCGCCACGAAGCTCAGCAGCACCCGAGAGATAGGCGTTGCGCCAAGTACCGTTCTCGGCACCGAAGCCGAGCTGTTCGAACGCGTCCGCAAGCAGATCTCGCGACTCAGAATCGGAACTGTCAGCAAACACCAGGTGCTTGCCGACCTCGACACACCAGCGGTAGTCACCCTCGTCCCACGCCCGCCGAGCCACAGCCAACGCACCATCGCGACCGCCCATCGCCTCGACATAGCGAAGCGCTTGGGCCTCTGGCGTATGCAACCAAAGGTTGGCCGGATTCGCGTCATACCAGCCCATGTAGCGCTGGTAGATGGCCTTGACGTTGTGGCTCACCGATCCGTAATAGCCATGTGTGTGCCACTGGGCGTGAAGGGCGGGCGGCGTCTCGAGGACCTCGGCTATCTCAATGCCCGTGTATCCCTGGTTCATCATCCGAAGGGTCTGATCGTGCAGGTACAGGTACATGTCACGCTGCATCGAGAGGAACTCGACAGCTCGTTCCCTTCCCCAGGTCGGCCAGTGGTGCGACGCGAACACGACGTCGAGATCATCACCCCACAGGCTGATCGTCTCGGTCAGGTAATGCGCCCAGTCATGGGCATCACGAACCAGTGCCCCACGAATCGTAAGGATGTTGTGAAGTGTGTGAGAGGTGTTCTCGGCCGTGCACAGGGCACGATGGTCCGGGAAGTAGAAGTTCATCTCGGACGGAGCTTCGGTACCCGGGGTCACTTGGAAGACCATCTTCACGCCGTCAATAGTCAAGGTCTGACCCGTGTGAGTTATGTCGACCGTTGGCGGGATCAGGGAAACCGTGCCAGTAGATGTGGTCTGGCCCAACCCACTGCCGATCTGCCCAGCAGGACCCGCTGGCAGCGATGTCCCATACATGTACCCCGCACGGCGAGCCATCGCGGTGCCAGCGAAGACATTCTCCGCGACGGCGTGACTCATGAGCCCCTCGGGCGCGATCACCATGACCTCGCCAGATGCGACCTGTTCTTCGGTGATGATTCCCTTGACTCCTCCGAAGTGGTCGACATGGGAATGGGTGTAGATCATCGCCCGTACGGGACGTTCACCACGATGTTCGGTGTAGAGAGCGAAAGCTGCGGCCGCGGTCTCACAACTGATCAGGGGATCAATGACGATGACACCCGTTTCGCCCTCGATCACGCTCATTACCGAGATGTCGAAGCCCCGCAGTTGGTAGATACCCGGCACGACTTCGAACAGGCCGTCCTCGATCAACAACTGACTCTGACGCCACAGGCTCGGATTGGCGGTATCCGGTGCGTCTGATCCACGCAGGAAGTCATACCGATCCAAGTCCCAGACCACCCTGCCGTCCGACGCCGTGACTGCGCGTTGCTCGGACCGGCCGATGAAGCCACGGGTCGCGTCATCGAAGTCCTGACGATCCCCCCATGGTGCTGAAGTCGTCATGGCTTCGATGGCAGCACGCGTGGTCGGCGTCGCTCGGGGTTCAGTCATGGCCCAACTCCTGGTGTCCTCGGATGGTTACCGGAGGGACCTACTGATTGCTATTGCCGTCAGTTACCCTCGAGCCCATCTGGCTGTCAGTGTTTCTACACCGCGGATGCGGCCCGTGCTGCTCATAGTCGCTGAACGTTCAGCGTGAACCGCGAGTTGTGGCAGCACCACGACCTTGGGCCTTGGCTCGACGTTGACCGGACCGGCTCCCGCCATCGGAGCTACGACTGTGTTGTCCTGCCGCCGCCTTGGCACTCTGCCCGCGGCCGCCAGCCTTGGGGCCAGACGCCTTGGGGCCACCTGGTTTTGACCCGGGCTTCGACCCACCGGACTTCGGTCCACGACCCTTGGCTCCGCCAGCCTTGTGGCCGCCAGCGTTTGCGCCCTTCGACTTGTTCTTGTGCGGTCGTCCAGCCGGACCCGAGCGGCGCTTGTGACCCGGTGCGGCACTGTCGCTCTTGGCCCGCTTGGGTTGAGTTGGTGGAGCAACGAAGGGTGGCGCAGCCGGCAGTGTCGAGGGGTCCGGTGCCACGATGTCGATGTGACGGCCAAGACCACGTTGTTGGCGAATCAGGTCACGACGGATGTCGCTGTGGACCAAGCTCAGGACGGTTCCAGCGTTACCGGCACGGCCAGTCCGACCTGAGCGGTGCACATAGTCCTTGGGGTCATCGGTCGGGTCGAAATGGATCACGCAGGTGACCCCGTCGACATGGATTCCACGGGCGGCTACATCAGTGGCGACGATGGCCTGCGCCCGACCCTGACGAAAGTCCTCCAATGCGCGCTCACGCTGGTTCTGACTTCGGTCGCCGTGGATTGCTGCAGCAGCGATCCCCCGTGAACCGAGTTGTCTGGCCACGCGATCGGCACCGCGTTTGGTCCGACAGAACACCACGGTCGGGCCCGTACGGTCGATGACCTGCGCTGTGACGTCGACCCGTTCAGTCCGTTCGACATTCCAGAACACGTGCTCCGCGACTACGCCGTCAGAGTCCGCTCCAGCCTCGGCATGGCGCACCGGGTTGTCCATATAGCGCTTGATGATCACGTCAGTGTCACCATCGAGCGTCGCTGAGAAGAGCAACGTCTGACGCTTGTCAGCGCAAGCACCGAGCAGTCGTTTGACCTCGGGCAGGAAGCCCATGTCGGCCATACGGTCGGCCTCGTCGAGCACGACGAAGTCGACGGAGTCCAAGCGCACATGGCCCTGTTTGATCAGATCAGCCAACCGTCCCGGGCAGGCGACAGCGATATCGACACCTTGGCGCAGCGCACGGAGTTGGTTGCCGAACCCGACACCTCCGAAGAACGTTGCGATGCGCTGTCCCTTGCCGGCGAGCATTTCCAACTCGTCACTGATCTGGGTAGCAAGTTCACGCGTAGGCACCAGCACGAGCGCACGGGGAGAACCCGGTCGACCCTTTCCGACACGCTCGATCAGGGGAATGCCGAACGCGAGCGTCTTACCTGATCCCGTGGGAGCGCGGCCACACACATCGCGACCATCGAGCGCCGGAGGAATCGTGGCGACCTGGATGGGGAACGGGCTTGAGATGTCTCGAGCCGACAGTGACTCGACGATACGGGGAGCGACGCCGAGCGACGCGAAGTCGACAGTGCCCTCGGGCACGGTCGTAGAAACGGATGACACAGATTTCTCCAGATGGTCTTTCGCCCCGGAAGTGGGGCCACGCCGATGGGCGCGAATGGGGGGATTCGGACCGACGGGAAGAGGCCACACCGTCGACATTGGTGGACCGGCCGAGCGTCGGCACCGGATGCCCGCTCCGTTCGAGCCATCTGGCAACGAGCCAGACCTACGAACGATGGACCGTTACGACGACGCCTCTCAACGCTTCAACGGCCGGTTGGTTCAAGCAATGGTACTGCCACCACGCCACAGAACCCGAATCAGGCCAGGACGTCGATCACGAACTCACCGCTCGGGTGAATATCGCAGGCACCTTTGACAGTTCCCGGTGTGCTGAACCGCATCGTGACCGTCTCGCCGGCCCCCACGTAGAAAATACCGACGTTGGAGGCCTTTGAGTCCTCGTTGCGCACACGGATCGTGTCGCCGACATGCACCTCCAGTCGCTGGGGCACGATCTCCACTGCCTCACCCGATTCGATCCGTGCCGCTGTCCCGTCGGGGATCACGTATTCGTGGGTCACTTCCTCACGATCAGAGGCGCGTTCGACAGTCGCCTCGCTATCGGGTCGCGCCAACCATCCCACTGCTATGAGAACACAGGCCACGACCATGCCGACAACGACGGTCGGCCACCATGGGCGCTGGTTCAGCTTGTCCGCCTCAGGCCCAATGCCCGATTTGGTGTCGGTCTCCATGTCAACCATTATGCCCATCCTTGGGCACCATCACGAACTGTGCGCTGATGGTGCTCCAAGGATGGGCTTTGGTTCAGACCTCTGAAGTTCAGGCCTCTCGGCGACGTCCCTTGCTGATCTGGAGGGAAACCCAACCGAACCAGATCGCAAGGATGGACAACACGACGGCGAGCGTCACGTTGGTTCCGGTCCGAGCCAAGTTGGATGGTCCGGTCTTGGCGCCGTTGCCCTGATTGGCGTTACCTGCGCCGACATCACTGTTTGCCTTTTCGATCACTCCGGCGTCCCAAGTGGGATCGATTCCCTGGGTCGCTGCGATGTCGCGGAATTCGTAGGTCGTCGTGAGCGAAGTGTTGGTGTCATCGAGCACGAATG
The DNA here is from genome assembly GCA_020439285.1 of Microthrixaceae bacterium. Classification (GTDB taxonomy): domain Bacteria; phylum Actinomycetota; class Acidimicrobiia; order Acidimicrobiales; family Microtrichaceae; genus JAGQSZ01. Next base: position 3,532 of record JAGQSZ010000122.1, on the reverse strand, counting down.
ACCTTGTGAGTCCATCGGCGGTACCGGCGTCAGAATCCACTGCTGAGTTGGAACCAGTGGTCTGGGACGTGAACTGGTACTTGGCCTTCTGCGCATCGGTGAGCGTGAATCGGACCTTGTAGGTGCCGGCTTCGAGGTTGTCGAAGACGTACCTGCCATTGGCGTCGGTGGACGTTGTTGCGAGCACCGAGCCGGCTGCGTTGAGCAACTCGACCTTCACGCCAGCGAGAGGCTTTTCGCCACTGTCCTGGATGCCGTTCTTGTTGGTGTCGATCCACACGTAGTCACCAACGGCATAGGTCTTGGTGACGAAACCGAAGTCCAAGGTCGGATCCCGGTCGCCGTCGTTGTGGAGTTCACCCGGAAGTGAGCTTGCACACCAGTCGGAGGAGTCTCCTTCGCGATCACCCGCACCGGCCTTGGTCGGGACATAGCCCTTGAGTGCCTCGGCTGAAGCATCCCGATCGATGCACACGGTGTAGGTCTCGTCGCCACTGAGCGCCGGCAGGTCATCGAATGAGTACTTGCCATTGGCGTCAGTCGTGGCAGGACCAACGGGTTCGCCGTGCACGTTGATCACAGGCTGGCCATCGGGTCCGACGATGGTCAGAACGACGCCACCGATTCCGGGCTCACCCGAGTCCTGACGTCCGTCACGGTTCTTGTCAAGCCACACATAGTCGCCAACCGAAACGGAGGGGCGTGGTTCGATCGTTGCAGAGGTGTCACCGATTCGGTTGACGATTGAGCCCGAGGCGTCGAGCACACGGACAGCGAAGTACGCAGCAAATGGTCCACCTGCGGCGTCCAACTTGGTACCGGCCTTCTGTTGAATCGTCATGACGTGGGTGCCGTCATCGTAGGAAGCAACCAAGTTGCCGCCGATCTCAACCGGACCGGCAACAGGATTGTCACCCGTCGCAGCATCTGCCTCATCCACGAAGCCGAGGAACTCGACTGCGCCCGGCAGATTGTCGAGGACGGGAACAATGGTCACGTTGTTGTAGCTGCCGTGAGGGATGAACTGCACCCGGTAGACCCAGATGTCCTGGACCAGGTTGCCTTCACCGTCCATGAGCGCATCTGCGCTCTCGGCCCAGTCACTATCGGCGTTGTTGAACAAGCGCTTGCGGACCTCAGCCTCGTCACCGAAGGAGGTTGCCTCGGACTCGCTTTCTGACCAGTACTTGGGCACTCCGCCCTCTCCGAACAGGGTCGCCCTGTTCGTGATCGTCTTGGTCTCCTTGCCCTCGAAGGGCTTCGTCTCGAGCGCAATTGCGACGGTGTATGCCTTGTCGGCTCCTCGGGTGTCCACGATTGCCTTGCCAGCCGCGCTCAGTTCGATGACCAGGTTTCCGTCATCGTCGATGCTCAAGGTGAAGTGTGTCGAGTTGAGGGTCTGACCGTCATAGGTGCCCGAGATTGCGACTCCGCTCAGGTCACCAAGATCGAAGATGTCGGAGTCGATGTAGTCGACGATCTGACTGGTGCGGACATCGATGCCCTTACCGGCAGCGAGGGTGAAGGTGTAGTCGACGATGACGGTATCGCCGGGATCAACAGTCGTATCCCGAGGAGTACCTGACTTGTTGAACACGCTCGAGTCATTGATTCCACCGGAAGTGTCCGGCAAGACCACGACGGTTACGTCACGGTCTGCTGAATACGGGGACCCGCTTCGGTAATAGAAGTTGGCCGTGTTGGGCCACCGGTACGGTAGACCGCCTTCGACGGTGGTGGTGCCGGTCTGTGTGAGACCGGTGACGGTGTTGAGCTGTGCCTTGACTGCGATTGAAGCGTTGGTCGTGTTGTTCTTACCCACGTTGATCAACAGTCGCTGACCATCGACGCAGTACGTTCCGACGTAGGCGTCATCAGCGAAGTCGGTCACCGTCGCCGGGCACGGTGAAACCGAGGTTAGGGCGATGCCTGTGGGAGTGATGAAGGACGCATCGGCCGTGTTCCAGCTCGCTTGGGAAGGAAGCACGTCGCTGATCACAACGTTCTGACTGAGGGTGAAGTGAGCGTTGTGCCCGTCCCAGGGACGCAGATCAGCCTTCAGCGTGTAGGTGAGGTCAGCCGGCGGAGTTAGGTTCCCGGCTTCGTCAGTGACGACGTTGCGGGTCGACCAACTGGCGTTCTTTCCAAATGCGTCACCAACTCCCACTCCGGGAACGGTCCCGCGCAGGCGAACCGAGGCGGTTCTGTCGGTGCCACCGAAGTTGGCTGTGTTGACCAGAGTGGTCTGGAAGTTGCCTGTGTCGCCTCCGAGCGCATCATGCTGGGCCTGCAGAAGTGTCTGAAGTGCTCCCACCTGGGCCGCTGAAACCTTGGCCTTGTAGGTAATGCGCAGTTTGGAAGGACCATCTGCGTCCCTAGCTCCTGCACCAGGAACATTGACCGATGAGGTGAACGAGTTTCCGGTGACGGTTGGTGAGAATGTGAAGGGGTCAGTTGACTGATTGAGACCGTTCGAGTCCCAAGTCGTGATGGTCGCAGCGAACGATCCGGCGATGTATTCCATGGACGCCGGAAGCGAATCGGTGATGGCGAAGCCTGAGCGCGCTTCTTCTGAATCAAGAGAAAGTGTGTAGGTGAGTTCCGCATTTGCGATGGTCGGATTGACAGTCACCACTCCGGCGTCACTGACGCTCACATAGCTGTCCAGGTTCGTAGGAGACACCGACTTGGCCGAACCATTGGTCACGTTCGCGAACGCATCACCGGTATTACGGATGATGACGTTGACCGAACTCTGCTCCCCGTTGACGGTCCATGTGATCGGCTCCAAGGTGCTCTCGGTTACTTGATTGACAGAGAATTTCAGGTCGAACACGCCCTGGTTCACAGCGGGGGGCCAAGGATCACGGAAGGTGATCGAGACCTGGTTCCCGCTCTGGGTGACCGACTGAATGGCTGTGTTCGCCGCCGGTACGCCCGTCACGGTGACATTCGCTCCGAGTTCGAATACGACTGTGGACCCCGGAACGACATTTGTGTCGTACTGAACCCGCAAGGTCATGATGTCGCCCTCGTTGACAACGTCGGTACCGTTGTACTTCTGGCCGTTGAGGAGGATCGACGAGGAGATGCCTGGTGTGGCAGCCGAGGCGAGTTGGGTCAAACCGGCGAGCGACCCGACAGTCACGAGGAACGCCAGCGCCACTGCCAGGATCTGTCGCACGGACATGGTCCTGGATCGACGACTCGACGGCCCGTATTTCGGGTACTTCAACGGGCGCCTGACTACGGCGGGTTGGTCCTGAGACACTTCTGACTCCTGGGGGATCGGTGAAATTCTGTCCTCATCAACACCTAGACACGACTGGCTCGCGCTAATGCCGACGCAATCGAGGACGACCTACTGCAGGTTGTTGACAATACAACAGCGTAGATCGGAAGAAGTGGACCGTCAGAACCTTCAGAGCACGTGACGTCGCTACCTCGGCATGTACCGCAGCGCCAATGCCCCTGAACCGAACTCCTGGCGTCCCACGAGTTGAAGCCCGAGGCTTTCATCGAGGCCGGCGAA
>JAGQSZ010000121.1 GCA_020439285.1 Microthrixaceae bacterium | reverse complement strand
GTCCGTCCAAGCGGCCTGAATCGCCCACTGTGCGCCGTCGCCGTCCGGGGCGCCATCCGAAGAGTCGCCGCGCCACGAGGTCTCGATTTCGGCGACCAGCCCTGATCCAAAGCGGACTCTCACGACGGCCAGGTCGTCGGCCCCGTCTGGACGCTCGCTCCAAAGTTCAGCTGACACAGCGACGGCATTCGAAGCTGCCAGTCTGAGGACTAGCGCGATCGGGTGGGGGCCAAGATCGAACAGAACTCCGCCGCTGGTGAGAGGCTCGAGAAAATGACCCCATTGAGGCGGAGGCTGAACGATTCGAGCTGATAGGTGCGACGGTGGTCCTGAGGCGTCGGCCTTCGACTTGGCTATGAGCCAGTAGGGGGAGTGCAACAGGTTCTCAGCGACGCGCACCCTGGACAGGCCGGTCCTCTCGGCCAACTCGACGAGTCGATCCGCCGATGCGAGAGTCGTCGTGAGAGGCTTTTCGACCAGCACCGTTGCACCTGCAGCGAGACCTTGACTGACGAGCTTTTCGTGTGAATCCGGTGGCGTCGCGACGATCAGGAACTCGGCCCCAGCCGGAAGCGCGTCTAGAGCAACCTTTCGTGTATCAAGATTGCCGGCAAGGTGTCTGGCACTTGAACCGCCGCGTGATGCGACGGCCGAGATCCGTAGCCCTGCGGCCGGTGCGGCAAGGGAGTGAACCACCGCAATTGCACCGGCGCCTGCCAAGGCAATGTTGTGGTCAGCTGCCCGCCTGAGTCTCTTAGCTGTGAACAATGTGCACCATCGGAAGTGGTTGAGCGGCGAGCGTTTATCATAAGAGCTTCACGGATCCGCATCTGGGCGAGCGGCCGTCCCTACTGCTGGGGCTCGTCGGTTGCCCGCAGATGTCCAGGATTCCAGATCAACCCTCTTAGTGGCCCCAGTGGCCTGAATAGCCCCCCAAGCCGATGCTGCGAATCGCGAAAATGACAATTCGGTTCCTCGCGATCCTGGCCGTTGGGTCGGTCTCGCTTGGCCTGCTGGGTGCACAGTTGGTTCCTGCTGTGGGGAGTCTGGGTGGATCGATGTCCTACGAGCAGACCCAGAAGGTTGCGCTTCCTGCACTGGTCGAGGGTTCCAAGATCCTGGACATGAATGGCGAGCCGATGGGCAAGCTCGTCGGGGCCGAGAACAGGGTGATCGTGCCTCTCGACTCGATTTCGCTCGAGATGCGTAAGACCCTGCTTGCAGTGGAAGACGCTGACTTCTACCGGCACAACGGGGTGAGCGCCCGTTCTATTGCCAGGGCGTTGAGGGCTAATAGCGATGCGGGGTCGGTGTCCCAAGGAGGGTCGACCATCACCCAACAGTTGGTCAAGCTGACCTTGGTCGGCAATGAGCAGAGCATGGCCCGCAAGGTTCGTGAGGCGAGCCTGGCGTTGCAACTCGAAAGTCAGGTTTGTGAGAACCGCAAGAAAGTCGACTGCAAGAACACGATCCTGAGTCAGTATCTCAACACCGTGTATCTGGGGCGAGGTACATATGGGGTCGAGGCGGCCGCCAGGTTGTACTTCAACAAGTCGGCGAGCGAACTCGATTGGGCAGATGCTGCCATGTTGACCGCCTTGGTCCGCAACCCGAACGGTTATGACCCGGTTCGGCACAGCGAGCTGGCAACGGAGCGGCGCCGGATCGTGACGCTGCGAATGGTGGAGCAGGGGTTGATCGACGAAACGCAGGCCCAGATGATCAATCTGTCTCCACTTCCGCGGGACTTGCCCGACAGTGCGGCTGCTGACGACACAGCGAAGCTGTCGTATTTCGAACGGCATATCCGTGACGAGTTGTTGAACGCCGAGTGGCTCGCACCCAATCGCGAACTACGCAAGTACTTGATCTTCAACGGCGGGCTGACAATCACCTCCACGTATGATCCGCGTGCCCAGTTGCTTGCGATTGCTGCTTCTGAATCGAATCCGATCAAGAAGGCGAATCCGGACAGCGTTGCAGTCGTTGCGTCAGTGGAACCCTCCACTGGTGCTGTCCGGGCAGTGGTCGGCGAGCAGTCGATTCCAGGCAAAGGTGTGGTGGAACTGGCTGAACCCGCTCTCGGAAGGAGCCCCGGGTCGGCATTCAAGACCTTCACACTCATTGCTGCACTGGAGGATGGGCGCACCATGAGGGACACCATCTCGGCGGCGCCGGCTCCATCGAAACTCGTGAAGAACTGGGGCATAAAGGGTTCGACTTGGCCATCTGGGTGCAAGGGTGGGTCGATCACATTGGCGAAGGCGATCTCCTCGTCCAACAACTGCGCGTTCGCCCGGCTCCAAGCATCGGTGGGTGGCGACAAAGTCGTTGATGTCGCTCATCGGCTGGGACTGAACACGGTTGACTCCACAGCAGGGGAGTATCCGTCGCTCACGCTCGGATCTACAACCGTTCGCCCTCTCGAAATGGCTGGTGCATACGCTGCGATCGCCAACAATGGTGTTTGGAATCCTCCGCATTTCGTGACCAAGGTGACCGACCGTGACGGCAAAGTGCTCTACGAGTACAAGCCTGCCACCGAACAAGCGATTCCCTCTGATGTTGCTCAACAAGCAACCGAAGGGCTCGAAGGAGTTGTCCGAGGAGGAACCTATTCGGGTGGCCGGCTCAGCCAACAACGGCCCGCAGCGGGAAAGACCGGAACCAACGAAACGTCGGACGGTTCGAATACCGATGTCTGGTTCGTCGGCTTCACGCCCCAGATCGCAACCGCTGTGTGGATCGGCGATCCGGCCGGTCAGATCCGCTTGAAGGGTGGCAAGGTCCAAGGCGGGAACACCGCAGGGAAGGTGTGGTTCAACTTCATGGAGCCGTATCTGAAGGACATGCCGGTGGAGGATTTCCCAACGCCGCCCAAGTCCAAGACACGGGCCAAGTACATCACCGATCCATGGCAGAAGAGCTATTCGAAGTCTGAAACTGCCAAGGCGTCAGGCCAGACGAAGTCATCGGCTGGGTCGAAGTCATCAACTGCGAAGAAGACCACTACGACTACGACCAAGCCTGCATCGACGCAGTCGACCACTGCACAGGCTCCCGCTACCACTGAGCCGTGAGCAGGTCGGTGCCGTCGAGCAATCGGCCGTCCAGTGAACCCGTGGTTCGAGATCAGCAGCTGTGGCTTCTACGCAGGATGCGTCGCTAGGACTTCAGAGCGTCCTTGGCACCTTCGATGAGGCTCTTTCCTACTTCGAGCCACTCGCCGTTGAACGCGTCGATCAGCCCATCGAGGGTGTCGAAGGAGATCACGCCACCGCCCATCAGGACTAGTGCTCGGACGGGACCCTCGCCGATCGCGGCCTTGAACATTTTGACGGTCGCGTCGTCGGGATCCGGGAATTCATGTTGTGCGCGCTTGAGACCGATTTTGATCACTTGATTGGCGAAGACCTTGCCAGCCTTGGTTTCAGAGATGTCGTTCAACGTCGAGTTGCGGTGGAACGGTCGACCGACATCCACTGCAGGAATCGGGTGACCGAGCATTCGCGTGAACTCCTCGCTCGTGGCGACGAAAGCCGCTGGGCCTTCGGACGCGGTAACGACATCGTCAGATTCGATGTCAACCGTTAGCACCTGCACGACGTCGGCCGAGGACCGAGCGACGATGATCTCATATGTCCCGGACTCGACGGCCCATGAACTGCTCGCAACGTCCCAGATGGCGAAGGAGTCGCGATCGAGCGTGATGGTGACGGTCTCGCTCGACCCCGCATCGAGGGTGACCTTAGCGAAGCCCTTCAGATCCTTGTCAGGGCGATAGATCACTGACTCCGATTTGCGAACGTAGATCTGCACGACGTCCGAACCGGCTCGATCTCCGGTGTTTGTGACCTTCACTGAGATCTTGTGCGAGTTGGAACCGTCTGAGTCGGCACCACCATCGGATCCACCGAGTGAGATCTCATCCCAAGCGAAGCTGGTGTAGGACAGGCCGAAACCGAAGGGGAACTGCGCAGGCACTCCGGCCGAATCGTGGAATCTGTAGCCGATGTAGGGACCTTCGCGGTACTGAACCTGACGCGGGAGTCCGGGGAAGTTCCGGTCAGCTGGTAGCTGAGCAACATTGAACGGGATGCTCTCGGCGAGCCTGCCGGCAGGTTCGGTGTCACCGAAGAGCACATCGGCCACCGCTAATCCACCGGCCTGTCCGCCGAGCCATGATTCGAGAACGGCGTCCACACGCTCAGCGAACGGAAGATGGACGACACCTCCGTTGGACAACACGACCGCGACCCGTGCGCCGGTAGCAGCGACGGCTTCGATCAACTGAATGTGGCCGGTCGGCATATCGAGCGTCGTGCGGTCGAAACCCTCGGATTCATACGATGCCGGTAGGCCAGCGAACACAACAGCTACGTCGCTTGCCAGCGCTGCATTTACTGCTGCTTCGATCAACTCGTTGGTGGTGTCTCCGGTGCGGACGTCGTATCCCGCCGCGTATGTGACCTCGCCAGCGGAACCAACCTTGTCCCGAATGGCGGCGAGAGCATTGTCCACCTTGGTCGGTGTCACTTGGGAGCTGCCGGCGCCCTGATAGCGAGGTGTTTCTGCGAAAGCGCCGATGACCGCGACCTTGGCGGACTTGGACAGTGGGAGAAGCCCTTCGTTGCGCAACAACACTGATCCGGCTGCGCTGGCCGCACGAGCAAGCTGATGATGCGCGTTGTAGTCAGCGGGAACAGGGTCGCCTTGTTGACCCTTCTGGATCAGTTCGACCACACGGGTAGCACACGCATTCAGCTCGGTTTCGGTCAGGCGTCCCGACTCGATTGCTGCACGAATTTCGGGACCGAAAGCGTTGTTGCTGCCCGGCATTTCCAGATCGAGTCCCGCTCGGATGCCTTCGACGCGGTCATTTGCCGCGCCCCAATCGGTCATGACCAATCCCTTGAAACCCCAGTCATTGCGCAGGATAGAGGTCAGCAGCTCGTGGTGTTCGGACGCGTAGGTGCCGTTCACCTTGTTGTAGGAACACATCACTGTCCATGGCTCTGATTCCTTGACCACGATCTCGAATCCACGCAGATACAGCTCGCGTAGTGTCCGCTCGTCCACGACAGCATCGATAACGAGCCTGTGAGATTCATGGTTGTTGACAGCGAAGTGTTTGATGCTGGTTCCGACGCCCTTCGACTGGATGCCTTTGACCATCGCTGCTGCGAGCTTTCCGCTGACCACGGGGTCCTCCGAGATGTACTCGAAGCTGCGTCCACCAGCCGGGTGCCGCTTGAGGTTTAGACCCGGTCCGAGGATCACCGACACGCCTTGGTCGAGCGCTTCCTCTCCCAGAGCGACTCCGACCTTGGCGAGCAACTCGGTGTCCCATGATGAACCAAGTGCTGCGGCTGTTGGGAAGCAGGTGGCTGCCCGTGCGGCGTTGAGGCCCAGGTGATCGGCCGAGGTTTCTTGTCTGCGGAGACCGTGTGGGCCATCTGTGACCATGATCTCTGTGAGTCCCGCTGACGGGACCGGCTCGAGATGCCAGAACGATTTTCCTGATACGAGCTTGATCCGAGTGTCGAGGTCGAGGCTTGCGACGATCTCGGCGGCGGATTTGTTGTTGCTGGAGGAAGGTGCCACGGGACGAGGATATCCCGGTCTGGGCACAGCGGACTCCGGCGATCACCGGTGGGCGATAGGGTGCACGGGTGGCCTCACTTCGCGACCTACTTCCGGTTCAAGAACTAGATACGCGGGCGCTTCAATTGCGTCACAGACGCGACAACCTGGATCTACGCGCCGACCTGGTCGAACACAACCAACAGCAGTCCGCTCAACAGCAGGTCATAAGTGAACTGGAAGCCCAGCTCCATCAGATCCGCAGAGCCCAAAAAGAGGCTGAGGACCACGCGTCGCTGATCGATGACCGGGCTCAGGCGATCGCCAAGGCAATGTATGACGGTTCGGTCACTGACCCGAAAGAACTCGGTTCCCTGCAGACTGAACTTGCCCAACTACGAGCGAACCAGGACACATTCGAAACCCAGGCTCTTGAGTTAATGGAACAAGCCGACCCGGTCGAGGAGGACGTGGCGGACGCCCGGTCCAGAGCCGACGAGATAACCGCATCGATTCAGGCGATAGGCGAACAGATCATCGTTGCAGAGGCAGAGATCGACGCCGAACTGGATGCTCTAGCCGCGGAACGAGCAACGGTCGTGGCCGAAATCGACTCAGACCTGGTGGCTCTGTATGACTCGATGGGTTCAATGCCCGGCGGGATCGTGGTGGCTGAGATGACTGGGCGGCGCTGTGGCGGTTGCCATCTTGAGATCCCGTCGGCCCAGGCCGAACAGATTCGTTCGGCGAGCAATCCACGCGATTCGGCGTGCCCGGAATGCGGATGCTTGTTGGTCAGTTGAGATCGAACAGATGCTGATCTGGTTCGCGATTCTGTCGATGGTACTGACCTGGATGGTCTTCCAGTCACCCGCGCTCGACTACAGGCTGGTCGCGCTCGGAGCCGCCATCCCCGTGCTTGAGGTGCCCTTCGGCAGCGGCCCGCTCCACGCTCTCATCACGCCTACCGCCGCACTCGCGCTCATCATGGTGGCAACCCAACGCCGTCGGCTGTTGCGACGTCAACTACTGGGCATCCCGATTGGGATGTACATGCATCTGGTTCTCGACGGGGCGTTCATGAACGCTCAGGTGTTTTGGTGGCCATTCATGGGGACGAAGCTGTTTGATGCGCAGACCCCTGAGCTATCCCGTGGTTTGTTGAGCGGACTGATGGAACTGTTCGGTGTCGGCGTAGCGATCTGGGCCTTCGGCCGTTTCGGACTCGATGACCCTGACCGACGGAAACGGTTCCTCAGCAGTGGACAACTGGACCGCTCGACCATGGGGCCCTCGTCACGGGGGCCGTCCCAGCGACCGGGAGGACGACGATGAACGCCGAGTCCGCAGGTGTCGGGGCGGTACCTACGAGCCCTGCCCGGATCGTTCTGCTACGACATGGTCGCACGACTGCCAACGCTTCAGGATTGCTCCTTGGTCGGCTGGATCCGCCACTGGACGACTTCGGACTTCAACAGGCTGAGGCAGCGGCCAGATCAATTCTGGATGGCGCATTGGGGCAAATCCGAACTGTCGTCTCCAGTCCATTGTTGCGTGCGCGCCAAACCGCTGACGCGCTCGGATTGCCGGTCGAGGTAGATGAACGATTCATCGAAGCCGACTACGGCGAGTTCGACGGCAAACCCATTACGGATGTTTCGCCTGAGACCTGGGCCAGCTGGCAGAGTGACCCGGCCTTCGCCCCTCCCGGAGGAGAATCGCTGCTCGACGTGGGGAACCGTGTGCGATCCGCTTGCACGGACCTTGCTGAACGAGCCCGGAACTCTGGCACGATTCTCGTTGTATCCCACGTCTCTCCGATAAAGGCAGCGGTGGCCTGGGCGCTCGACATCGGGGACATTCACGCTTGGCGTACCAGGCTCGACACAGCATCGATCTCGTTGATCGACGTTGATGGCCCCAGACCAGTGCTTCGCGGGTTCAACATAACCTCGAACTCCTGATCACTCACTTGTTCGTCGGCACCCGATCGAGCCGGCCAGAACCGGTCTCGCGACGCATCAAACCGTGTGGCGGTTGGTGTCGGTGAGTCACCTTGTAGGCGGGATTCTGTGCCCGGGGCCCTTGCGGGTGACCCGTTTGGTGGCCATCCATCTTTGCGGCCTACCCGTGGATTCCGACCGATTGGCCGGGAGCGAGCAACCCATGTCCACTGCTTGGCCTTGCTCCTGATGGGGGTTACCCAGCCGCCGAAATCGCTTCCGACGCTGGTGCGCTCTTACCGCACCGTTTCACCCTTACCTGTGCTCCCCAAGAGGAGCCATCGGCGGTTTGCTCTCTGTTGCCCTATACCG
>JAGQSZ010000120.1 GCA_020439285.1 Microthrixaceae bacterium | reverse complement strand
CGAGGTTCGAGAGGATCCGACCTGGGTGGACGTATCACCCTTGCCCACGGTCTCACCGAGGTCACCACCGGATCCAGTCATGGGGCCTTCGCCAGTCACCTTGCCCCTGGGGTCCGGTGCGAACACGGATTCGCCTGAGCCGCCGGGGCCCTCTTGGCCGGGACGGGCAGCGCCGTTGCCACTGCCGGGCTGTCCAAGGCCGCCCTGACCGCTGCCGCCACCGGAGCGCGGACCTCCACCAACCGTGCCCGACGGGTTTCCTCCGCCTTGTCCTTGTCCTTGTCCTTGTCCTTGGCCTTGTCCTTGGCCTTGGCCCTGTCCCTGTCCTTGGCCTTGTCCCTGTCCTTGAGCAGATTGCGATCCGGGCTTGGAACCGTCGCCGGCCTTGTTTGACGGTCCCGACATTGACTCGCTCAGCGATGACCTGGCCGCACTTGCCGCGGCCGCTGCGGCCGCCGCCTCGCCACGTTCACCAACCGACGACTCTTGAGTGCGCTGAGCTGCCGCCGCAGCTGACAGCGCCTGCGCGGCACCCGATCCGGATTCGACCGCCTCAGCAGCTTTGGACAGAGCATCAGCCACTTCAGGCGCACCGGCAGTTTGGGTAGAAGCCAGGGCCTCGAGTCGTTCCGCTAGTTCGGAACGCTCCTCCGGCGTCATCGAATCAACAGAGTTGGCCGCAGCATCGAGTTGAGTAGCAGCGTCCCCACCGTTGGATCCGGGCAGCGGCCGAGCCTCGACAGACGCGTCCAAGCCGGCCGTCGCGGCCCTTGTGGACTCAAGATTGTTCCCCGCTTTGAGAGCCAGTTCTGCCTCTGCAGCAGCCAACAGGCCAAGGGCTTCTTCGGGTGTTGCCGCCTCGATCCGATCGATCAACGCCGACAGCTTCTGAGCGGCCTCGGACTTCGGGTCCAACTCCTTGAGTTGCTCCTTCAGCTCCTTGACGATTCGATCCTTGGCCGACTCGACCTGCTGAGCGTGTTCACGACGAGAATCCTGCGGGTTGGGTGCCCAAAGAGCGCCGAACATGACGACTGGCATCACAGCGAGCCCGGCCAAACGCCATCGGGACGGTCGACGCAAAGGCAGCGCGGTCTTCACATCGGCGCTCTGTGCCACCTGCTTGGCGCGCTCGCCGATCCGGTCCACCAACGGTGTCTGGAGCTCGTTGCGTGGCTCAGCAAACTCGAGATAGGCGCTCAACGCGTCATGGCTGGCCAATCCAGAATCGGTTGCACGGGCAACTTCCAGATCTGATACCGGTCGTGTGAACGCCCAGACGATTCCAGCGATTAGGAGCACGACGGCCAACGCGATGCCGACGGTCTCGGTCGCTGCCCACGGAAGCCACCGACCCGACAACACGACCAATGCTCCGATAGCGAACGCCAGCCAACCCCACGTGAGGATCGTCGTCGCAACCCGCAATCGACGGATCCGCTGTCGAGCTACCGCGATGAGACGTTCGGGAGTCATCGCAGTCTCTCTGACGAATTCATCTTGACGTTCCCATCGTCGACTCAACGATCCTTGTCAACCGGTGCTGTCACCTTCCGGCGAGCCCACAACAGTGAACCGACGGTCACAGCAGCGAAACACAGAACAGGTACCCAGCGAGCCCCGATGGAGGTCAGCTCTTTGGGTGCATCCTCCTCCAGGGACACGACCCAGGTTGCGAGCGAGGTCGGCGACAGCCCCATCAGGTAGCGAATGGGACTGTCCGCTAGATCGAAGTCAGAGTCCGACATCGCCATGACCGCTCCCAGCACGGTGGTACCGACAAACGGAGCGATAGTCAGTACACCGCATGAGACGACTGAGACGATGCTCGCCACCGCGGGGCTCGAAAACGTCGCGCTGACGGCGAGGGACACTGCTGCGAGTTCGAGCATGATCAGGAAAAGCACGATGAGTGATCCGATCAACCAGGAAACCGGAACGCCGCCCAACAGGAACGGAATCGCCATGATCGGCGTCGTGCACACCAAGAGCAGCAACAGATACGCGAGCGATGAAACCAGCTTGCCGATCACGATCTGGCCGGGTGTGATGGCGGTCAGTTGAAGCGGTTGAAGTGTTTGAGCATGCCGCTCTCCGGCGATGCTCGTACCCACCATTGACGGCACCAGCATCAGCATGGTCAATCCGAGCAGTCCGATGACCCAAGCGAACATGCCTTGACCGACACGCTGTAGCGAATCGACGCCGCCTCCCCAGTTCATCAAGGCCGCCCCAGCGGTCATCTGCGCGAACGCCGTCGACGTGGCGTACACAGCGAGAACCGCCAAGCCGGGCAACAGCATGACAATCGGGATCCCCCAAGCAGCAGCGGGGGAGCGGAAGCGGCGCAGCATCTCGAGTTTGATCAGCGGATTGTTCATCAGTTGGTCTTTCCCGTGCTCAATTGCATGAAGCGATCCTCCAGCCGTGTGGACTCGGCGTTGACCGACACCACACGTCTGCCCGAACCGACCAGCGAAGCCACCAGATCAGCTTGCTCTTCGAGCGATCGCACCTGATAAGACTGCGGATTACCATCCAAGAAAGTGACGATCACGGTGCGGATCTCGGTCTGGGCCAGGCTTTCGGCTCCAACGAGCGCACCTTGTTCCAACACGAGGAAGTCGGTGCACATCTCTTCTAGTTCAACGAGGATGTGTGAGCTGATCAGGATCGTCACGCCCAGCGAGTTGAGGTGCGCGACGATGTCGCGCAATTCGATTCGGGCACGTGGATCGAGGCCGCTCGCAGGCTCGTCGAGAATCAACAACTTCGGGTCGTGCACCAACGCGCGTGCCAAACCGATTCGCTGCTTCATGCCCCGTGAGAGCGAGTTGAGATCAGCGTCCTTCTTGCCGCTCAGATCAACGAGTTCGAGCAGTCCCTCGACCATGCCGGTTCGTTTTTCGACATCGACCCGGTACGCGTCAGCGAAGAACAGCAGGTACTCCTCGACGGTCAGTCCTGAGTAGGTGCCGAGCACGTCGGGCACATAGCCGATCAGCTTGCGAATGCTTCGGGGGCTGCTGATCGGCTCGCCGAACACCTCGACCGAACCGGTACTCTGACGCAACAGGGTCGCGATGATCGCCATCATTGTCGACTTGCCAGCGCCGTTGGGTCCGATGAGTCCACACACTGATCCATCGGCAACGTCGAGCGTCACGTCACGTAGGGCTGCATTCGATCCATAGAGCTTCGATACGTTTCGCATCGCAATCGCTGGCGTTGGCAGTTCCGTCGCCACGGTTTCGGTACTCATGGCCGTCCCCCGCAGTCGAAGAGCATGGCTGGTGGACCGAAGAAAGTTCGACCATCCACCTTCACGTACAGTCGTCCACCTACGGGAATCTGGGGGAACACCCAATCCTGCATCTCGGCCGGGTTGCCCCCGATGTCCTTCAACCTGTCGTTCTGGTAGGTGGCTCCGTCCTTTTGCGGAACGACCCACGAAACACCGTTCCAATAGGTGATCTGTGGAGCCAGAACGCTCACACCACAAGGCGCACTCGCTCGCCCGTGGGGGAAAGTGAAGCGCACGTATTCGGGGATCGGGTCGCTTTGTTCTTGTTCGATCGGTATCGGGTTGCCATTTTCGTCGAGATCGACTGGCGGGTCGAACATCCCATTGGTTCGTACCATTTCGAGTTGGGAGTTGGTCCATCCGCCGACCTCATCGATCCTCAAAGCAGCGGATTCAGCGGGACTGCGTGGTGTGTCGGCTTGGGCTGGTCCGGCGTTGACCGGGACTGTTATGCCCACCATTGCTCCGCCCGTTCCTGCCAAACCTTCTGCCTTCATCTTGGTGGTGACAGTTCCAGTTATGCGGATCAGTCCTCTGGATTCGAGGGGGTCGCCAAGGTGAGAGCCCATCAACATTTCGGTTGACGTGGTCGAGGTCGCTTGGGGGAACATTGTGTTGAAGATGGTCAGATCTGATGCTGTCTTGAAGTCGAGCGTCGCCGTTTTGCCCGGTCCGACGTTGTCGAACCTACGCGACCGTGAGTTTCCACGGACCACCACTCCGGTGAAGTCTCCCGAGGAATGGTTGGTAACCGAGACGCTCACCAGACCGTCTTCCTTGGCTGTTGCTTTCACCTCGATCTGGGGAGCTTCTTCGAACTTTGTGGGACCCACGCCGATGCTGCCGAAACCATTGCGCGGCAGCTTCATGTTCACAGATCGTTCACCGCCGGAACTGCTGACAATCGCTTCGGGTTGGGACGCGATCAGGTCTGCGCCGGATGAGAGGTCAAAAGTCTTCGAATTCTGCAGGCCACTGAATATCAGTCCACGCGCCCCCCAAGGTGATGACTCGATGCCTGCTGCAACTGAGGTCCGTGAGTTGGAGAACACTCCCTGACCAAGCACCATCAACAGTGCAGTCACAAGAAGTGAGAAGCCTGGAGCGGCGAACCACATCAGTCGACGCCGATTCCGGGTCCGCAACGCGAACCACGAGAGCGGGCCAGCAGCCAGAGCCGTTCCAAATATTGCCAGGGCGATCAACCAGGTGGGTAGGAACGAAACTTTGATCAGCGGCTGTTCAGTGAGCGGATCGATGCCTGCTTCGAGGTCGGGTCCGTCGATCATGATGTCGCCGCCGAAATCGAAGCCTCCACCGACTGCGAAGTCCCCGGGGAACCCATTGCCCATCCACATGGCACCTATGGTTCCGGTCTGGTCCCGAATGGTGCTGGGTTCGAGCAGCGATGACCATCCGCCAAGCGCCGCTGCGCCGTTTGTGAAACGGACCCAACCCGAACCGACCGGGATGGAGGCGCCGTCGGCCAACGGGGCGGTTTCAGTGTCACGCGGCAGGTCGACCACGGGAATCGGATCGCTGGCTTCGAAATCCAGTGCCAGGTTGCCCCCTGCCCACACCCAGTCACGCAGAGCGTCACGGGTTCCGGTATCGAGTGAGTCGACGTCCGCAGCCGACAAGAAGACCCCTGAGATGGCTTGAAGGGCTCCCGGTCTGTTGAGCAGGTCACCGTTGAGCTCAACGAGCGTTGCTTGTTGAATCCCGCCGATGGTCGAGGCCGATTTGGGAGCACCTTGTGAGAACAACGACTTGCCGATTGCAACGATTGTCTTGTTCGGGTCGACGGTCACATTGATCGTCTTGTTCGCCAACGACTCACTGCTGTCTGACTCGGAAATTGTGACATCGAGGAATTCTGTTGGTGGGACCGCCAAATCCACCTCGGTCGGAGCATTGGCCCCCAACTCGACGCGCAGGGATCGCTGACCCGTTCCCCAACCGATCGTCAGTTGGACCGTCCGAGCCCTGGTCGAAGTGATCCTCAATCGGACAGGGGTCCTGTTGCCCGCAGGGACAACACCGGCGATTCCGACCTGGCTATCAACTGTGAAGTCTTTGGAATTCTGAGTCTTGGGTGAAGGGGAAGCGCCGGTCGTGCTCGTTGACAACAGGAGCAGACCCAGCACGCTGATCAACACGAACACGACCGAGGCTTTGGCCTTCCCGCTGTTCTTTGTCATTCCTCATCCCTGTATCGGTCTACCGGCGTGGCATGGCGCGTCAGTCGTGGAATTGACGGTCCATTGGTCCTTGGACGTTCACGATTGAATTCTGGTTCCCGGACTGTAATAGCCAGTGTCCTCAGAGAGTCACCGAACCCTCGAACTTCGGAGTCAAGTCCCCAGCAGCGAGTGAGAATCTGTCCACGCTTGTCACTCGAGCATCGGGGTCCCACACATCATCGATGTAGGAGAACTCGCAAACCATCTGTTCACGGGTGACTCGAACAAGCGCGTAGCCGTGAGCCGCTTTGAAGTAGCGGATCTGGGGATTGTTCTCCTGATAGTCCTGCGGGAACAGAACACTCGAAATGGAAGAGACCAGGAACTCGGGCAGCACGGTCTTTGGTGAGTCTCCGTGCGGGTCGCTCTGAACATCGAGAACGAAACTCGCATGCCAGTCTCCGGTGACGACGACTGGATTGGAAACCTTCGACTCGGTGACCTTCGCAAGCAGACGCTCTCTTGCGGCGGGGTATCCGATCCACATGTCGCGGTAGTACTTGGGCTCAGCAGCGGAACCGATGTTCATATCGGCGAGCATCACGGGGTTAGCCAGGATGTTCCAAAGCGCCTTGGTGGCTTCGAGTTCGCCGAAGAGCCACTTCTCCTGATCTGTGCCGAGGTTCGAGCGATCGGGATTGGCGGCATCATCACACAGGGGTCCTTCGTCGGCTGAATACCCAGCGGTGGTGCGACATGACGGCGGGTCCGCGTGCTGGCGGGTCTCGATCACGAACATGTTCGCAAGGTCGCCGAAACTGAAGCCACGGTTGACGGTCAGGTCGTCGAAGTCCTCAGGCGATGTGCCTTCCGGGGGTGTCTTCAAACGGATCGGCGTGTGCTCATACCAAGCCTGATACGCGGCGAGTCGCCGGTCTCTCGACTTGGGCTCTTCCAGATCGCTCCCGCCGACATCGCCTGCGTAGTTGTCGGATACCTCGTGGTCATCGAAGGTGATGATCCACGGCACGGCATGATGGGCTGCCTGCAGGTTCGGGTCGGCCTTCGCCTGGGTGTAACGCCCTCGATAGTCCGACAGCGTGAGCGCTCCTGAGTCTCCCCAAACCCTGGCGCCCGACTGATCAGGCGATAGGTCGCCGAGAGTCATCTCGTAGATGTAGTCGCCGAGGAACACGATCGCATCGAGGTCCTTGGTCTGCGCGGCGCTCGCCCAAGCCCCGTAATAACCCCACTGGAAGTCCTGACATGAGGCGAACACGAAATTGAACGCTTCGACCTTGGCGTCAGCTTTGGGGAAGGTGCGTGTGCGTGCAACGACGGAGGTCTGATCGCCTGCCCGGAAGCGGTAGTAGTACCAGGTATCTGGGTCGAGCCCAGTGACGTCAACGTGAACCGAATGCGCCAGATCCGCACCGGCTTTGGTGATCTGGGACACGATCAGATCGGTGAACGACTCGTCTCTGGCGACATCGACAGCGACCTCGATCGAGTCCGTCGTCGAAGCGTCTGCCGGGAACACCCGTGTCCACAACATGACCCTGTCGCTTTCGGGGTCACCGCTAGCAACGCCCAGCAGAAATGCGCTATCTGCAAGGTCTGCGGGCTTCGGAGCGGCCAACTCGACTGGTCCTTGGGTCGTGGTCGACTCCTTGGACCCGTCCTTGCCTCCATCGCCAGAGTTGTCCGAGTTGTCCGATGCGCAAGCAACAGTCACTCCCGCGACCAGACTCGATAGCAGTAGCTGGCGTCTGTCCATCGGGTGACCTCCTGCGATCGACCGGTGGCCGACCTGTCTAGTTGGCCTCGTTGGTGGCCATCTCCTTGGCCCAACGGTAGTCAGCCTTGCCCGACGGTGAACGGCGAACTTGATCAACGAACACCCAAGCCTTGGGAAGCTTGTAGCGGGAAATATATCCGGACGCGTGTTCGGTGAGCGCCGCTTGATCGGGTGTGACCCCGTCGTTCAGTTGCACGACGGCTACGACCTCGGCACCCCATCGCTCGCTCGGACGGCCACAAACCAGCACATCGGCGACATCGGGATGGGACACGATCGCCATCTCGACCTCTTCGACGAAGATCTTCTCCCCGCCGGAGTTGATGCACTGCGAATCGCGCCCGAGCAGGTCGATCGAACCGTCTGCCTGCTTGATGGCACGGTCACCCGGCACCGAGTAACGGTTGCCCTCGACGATCGGGAAAGTCTTGGCGGTCTTGGCAGCGTCGCCCAGGTAGCCCAGCGGTACGGAGCCTCCCTGGACCAACCATCCGATGCCCTCGTGTCCTGGTTCGAGCACGTGGGTCATGTCCTCGGAGATCACATCGGCACCCGGGCCCGGCTCGAACTTGCCGGTCTGGATCGAATCCTTGGACGACAGATGCGAGGCCTGA
>JAGQSZ010000119.1 GCA_020439285.1 Microthrixaceae bacterium | reverse complement strand
CTTGCTTTGGTGGCTCCGTTCAGGGCTGTGGTCCGCTGACCGAGGTGATCTGAATCACAGCGGGGTAAGCGATGAAGACGAGAAATCCGAATAGAAGGACAGCGACGGGCACCGTCATGCGCTCAGTAGCTGCTTCGGCGGCGGCTTCGGTTTCGGCGACCTGATGACCGCGGAGCGTGTCGGCTTTGGCTGCAAGCGACGACCGGATTCGTGCTCCGTGTGATCCGGCCAAGGAGATGCTTGCGGCGAGTTCGGCGAGTTCGTTGATGTCGAGCCGCTCGGCGAGTTGAGCGAAAGTGTCCCACGGGGACTGTCCTGTGAGTCGGGCTCGGCGTAGCTCGGCCCGGATCATCTGATAGCCCCATCCATCGCCAGCGTCGGCGGCTGCGTGGAGCGCTGTTTCGATGCCTGCGCCGCCGGCAAGCAGAACGTTGACCAGGTCGAGGTAGGACGAAAGCGTGTGGCGGAATGCTTGGCGCCGTTTCTCCGCTTCGTCGTGCAGGAGGAGGTCTGGTAGGACGAAGCCTCCGATGGCCGTCGCTAGGGAGAACAACGCGATCACGCCGACTGGGACGGGCACGCCGATGATCATGAGTACGTAGGCAGCGAGGTTCGGTCCGATCAACCCGGCGATGACTCCGACGACCTTGTCAAAGGCGTGTCGCTCGGGTGTCTTCGATGCAAGCGCCAACTCTTGGTGGCGCCGTTGTACGTCGTAGCCGAGCGCCTCGACGAGTCGTCGAGCAGTTGCTCCGGCTTTGTCGATACCGGAAGTCGTCGCCGGGGCAGAGTGGTCGATGCCAATGCCGGGTTTCGCTAGCTGAGCGAGGATTTCGTCGATGCTCGGAGGACGGGGCGTTATGGCCCGCCAAATGAGCAGCACACCAACGCCAACTCCAGCGCCGAGCAGGACCATGACCAGGGTGTTCATTTGTCGGTTCCAGCGTGGGCGGGTTCACCAGTTCGAGCGGTGAATCTCTCGGGCAGGTCGATCTCGGCCATACGGGTGAGCAGCCACCCGCCGACCGCGAAGATTCCGCAGATGACAGCCAGCATGATCTGGCCGCCAACACTGTCGTACACGGTCAGATAGCTGCGGTTCGCAATGGCGAGGAACACCACGGCAGCGACGACTACCCCGACGATGACCTTGGTGGCCGTTCGGACGCTGGTTCGGCCGACCTCGACACGTATCCGCATACGGGCTTCACCGCGGATTGCCTCAGCCAGTCTCGACAGAAGTCCCGATAGATCTGCCGCTTCCATTCGTGCCGCGATCACCAACGCGGCGACAACCAGATCACCGGACGGGTGGTTCAGGTCGTCGCCAAACGCAACAAGCGCGTCGGGCAAACGCTGATGTTCGAGACGTCGGACCATCATCTGCACCTCACTTGTGATCGGTCGAGGCGCAACCGGAGCAGTAGCGACGATCGCTTCCTCCAGACCGGAGGCCGCAGCGATCGAATCACGGATCATCTCTGTCCACGACGCGATGCCTTCAGTCCGGTCAATCGCCGTCTGTCGAGCAGACTTTCCTCCGAGGATCCCCGGCAGCACTAGCCCCGCGATTACGGCCATGATCCCGCCTACGGGCCATCCCGTAGCCAGAAATATGACGAGCCCAACCGCTGCAGCAGCAACGACTCGGGGAAGCATCGAACTGGCGATGACTCGCTGGACGTAGCCCGAAGGCGAGCCGATGATCTCACGGCCGGCGAGCCCAGCGGCGACAAGCAGCACCCCGAGCGCGACTCCAGCTGCGAGTGCAGCGAAAACAAGCGTTCTCATCGCCACCACCCTCTTGCCGCAGCATGAGTTGACGCGTCGAACCCGTGCTCCTCTAGTTGGGCTGCCAACTCCGGTGTTGGTGGCGCGGCCGGTACACCGGCGCCGGTGCTATCGGGTCGCCAAAGTTCGTTGGATACGACCTGGCTGCCCTCAACCGCACCTGTCACCTGTCGGACACTTGTGACCTGACGCCTTCCCGATATCCAACCGAGGTGGACTATCAAGGCGACTGCGTTGGCAACGAGCAGGTTCGTGACATCGGGGATCAGCCGCTCAGGGGTCATCGCCGCATACATGGCGAACCGTCCAAACACTCCCTTCGAGGAGTCAGCGTGGACCGAACACATGGATCCGTCGTTGCCTTGACTCATCGCCAGAAGCATCGGAAGCACTTCGGCGCCCCGAACCTCACCGACGATCACACGCTCGGGGTCCATTCGCAGTGCTGAACGGACCAGTTCCGCGAGGCTGAACGCGCCGACACCTTCGGTGTTTGCTTCGCGTGCCTCGAGCGTCTCGTGGTCTGGGTGAAGGTCCTCGAATCGTTCCAGACCAATCTCCAAGGAGTCCTCCACCGTAATGAGTCGCTCCTCCGCGGGGATCTCGTTGATAAGGCAGCGCAGAGTCGTGGTCTTACCAGTTCCCGTGCCTCCGGCGACGATGATGTTGGCCC
The DNA here is from genome assembly GCA_020439285.1 of Microthrixaceae bacterium. Lineage (GTDB taxonomy): Bacteria > Actinomycetota > Acidimicrobiia > Acidimicrobiales > Microtrichaceae > JAGQSZ01. The sequence continues at coordinate 5,439 of JAGQSZ010000119.1, read as the reverse complement.
TCGCCCGCACTGCTGCTGACAGGAAGCTTGCGAGCAATCCATCGCACACGCCAAGGTCCACGAGTTGAGCGACTCGGTGAATCTCGAAGTCGTGTCGGCGAATCGTGACCGTTGGGCGACCCGACACAGCCATGAGCGCATGTAGACGGTCCCCGTTGGGAAGCTGCAGGTTCAACTCAGGGTGTGCGTGGTCCCACCGCCGTTCGCTACGACCGATACGCCGCGCCGCTGTAGCGATGAGTTCAACCAGGTCTTCGTCAGAGTCCGCCACCGCCGGACCCCGGACCTTCGAGCCATCTCGAAGGTTGAGCCAGACGCGCTCCGCTCCGGATATATGGATATCTCGCACATACGGGTCGTCGAGAAGCGGTTGGAGTCGAGCAAGTCCGTGGATCCGGTCGAGCACCGCAGCAGTGACTACCGCCTCAGTGTCCTCGTCAAGGGGAGTTTGCCCATCCGCGTATGCAGTCGCAGCGAGACCGCGTAACTCATCACCGACAAGCTTGCGTGCCAAAGCTCGCTCGTCACTTGGCGACATCCTCGTGCGACCGGTCTTCTCTTGACTGACATGGGCTGCTGTCAGTGCTTCCCCGACGTTGCGATGCAACGTCGCGATGAGATGCGGATCAATACCATCGGAGTCCCATGCGACGGGAGTGGCGAGAGTCGCCTTCATGACACGTCCGCCTCTACGGGTTCAACGAGGGCTGCGTTCACGCAAGCGCCCAGCGCGGTGACAGCTCGAGCGAGGCGTGATCGCGCCAACCTCGTGTTCACCCCAGCGCCAGTGCGCAGCGACTCCGCGGAGTCCCGATCTTGTGGCAGTGCAGCGAAGACTGGCACGCCGATCGACCGCTCCACTTCGGAAATTCGATATGGCCCCTCCCCTACTAAAATCACGGCCACCTCGCCTCGAACCGACTGGCGTAGCGAAGCCAAGACATGGGTGAGAGCAACGAGTTGCTCTGCGACAGGACAGACCAACAGCAGCAGAAGATCTGATGCGGCCACGACCGGGCCAGGGGTCCGAAGGCGACCAGCATCAACAACGGCTGTTCCAGCGCCGGTGACGATTCGTTGTGTGATCTGCTCACCAGCGCTTCGCCACAAGGCGGCGCTGGACGTGGGGGCGTCAGGTCCCACCAGCACCGGCACACCACCGGCCTCTTGTGCGTGGGCCCTCCAGCCCTCTCCGACATCTGGCCCCGAGGCGGCGAGAGTTGCCAGGCCGGGTTCCCGCCCAAGTCCGTACCTAATAGCGAGCACCCCGCCGTCAAGGTCAGCCTCGACAACCACTGCTTCGTTCAATGTCGAAGCCAAAAGGAGCGCCGTGGTCGTCACACCGGGAGCACCGCGCAGTGATGCGAGGGTCACGATTCTCATGGCGCAACCAGTACGAGTCGTAGACCACCTGCTCCGGCCGAGGAGGCAACTAACTCTGCGGCATCTTGGCCGGTCAAGACCGAGACCAGCAGTCGATCACTCGTAAGCTCTTCGATCGCGAAGACGGTTGCGTCACGAGCGATGACGGACGGTTCAGCGTCAAGGTCGGCCACGTCCGCTGCACGCACCACGTTGACCCGATCTCCAGGAGCGAGGCCTCTTGCCGGATAGGCGCCCGGGTCGAGGGAGAGCCCTACAACCCCATCACCTGATTTGATGGTCTCTGCGTCCGCAACGACTGATGATGTCAGCAACGTGCCCTTGGCCAAATCGACCAGCGCTACGTGGCCGATGACGCGGTCAAGCTGCGTGCTATCAAGCCGGGTAAGGGACTCGTCGCTTGATACATAGATGACTCGGATATCGGCTGGATCAATGATGTCGCCTCGCGTAACTCGCGTAACAGTAGACAGAGCTGGCACTTTCTCCACGGTGTTGAGGTGCCACAACACAGCTCCAAGAGCGAACACGATGGTGACCAGCAATCCGACTGCAACCTCGGGTACACGGACGCGCCGACCGGGAGGGCGGACAGATGCCTTCGGCGGGATTCCGTTCCCATTAGGTGATGGCGCACCCAATCTGGATGGGCTACGAGTCGATGTCATTTCTACGTGCCTCCCCGTGTGCCAATCGCTTGTATCTCCCCAACTTCGACAGCAATCGTCGAAGTGCGAGTGATGGCAGGGAGCACGCCGCCGCCAGTTGCGTTCGACCTCCATGTCACTTCAAACGTGACCGTCGCCTCGACGCTGAATGAGCCACTTGGCCGAGTTGCCGATGAGCTCCGATATGTGTGCGCGCAGTCACTGGCATCATCTGGCATGCCTGGACGCCATGGAGTGCCAGGCCCGCGACAAGAAACGCTTTGTCCGTCGCCCATGGCCCAGGTCACCGCTACCGGAGTCGCTCGAACTGTGGACCAGATACGCCCGGCGTTCGCGGTTGCCTCATAGGACTGCCACCAGTCATGATCGAGCCACAGCCACGTAGGGACCTGTACAAAGAGGCGGCCGTTCTCAGATGGGCTCGTACGAATCTTCGGAGTATCGATTCCCACGGACGCGAGCGCGCCGACAGCTAGCTCACGAGGGTCGACCCTTCCTCCCTCTGGAACCGCGAAGTATCCATTGATTTCAACGGCGCCGACGCCGGGACAGACGTATTGGAGCCAACGTCCCGTGGCGGAGTGCTGCGGCTGCGCAGAGTCAACGTCGTAGACGTCAAACTTGAAATCGTCCTCCACGACGACCTGCCATTTACACGGGTTTTCAGTCCCAGTCCCTCCGTGAGACCGACCACCACCGCCGCCCGACCCACTATCACCAGCAACCGCTGTTGGATCGCCATCAGGGTTCACATATGCGCCGCCTGCCCCTCCTGAGCGATCGTCAGCACCCGCGTTCGCAGAGGTCGCGACGAGAAGGATCGCTGTGCTCAGGCATGCTCCCATCAGGAGTCGAGTGCGCATCCCGCCACCCCGTTCCACTGTTGAATAAGCTGGGCAGACTCGAGTCTCCAGACGCCGTCGACACGCACCATGTCACCGCGGACGTTGTGAGTAGTCACGTCATCGTTGACTACCTCACCGGTCGCGCGTCGGATCACAACTCCATCGGATACGACGCATTCCTGAACCGCTGCATGATCGCCATCAACGTCGATGACCTTGATCCGCTGGATGTCGAATGGCTGAGCAGCTGGTCGAAATGCAAGCCCCTGTTCGAGGTTCGCTCGGGTCTCGGCTATGACGTTGTTGAGTTGTTCACCAGTCGCAAATTCTCGCAGCGCCGGATCATCAGGGTTGGGTGTCCCGCTATTGGCCGCAAAGCGTGCATCCCAGTACGCAACGTACCGAGTAATTATCTCGTCCTCAGCTGATTGGCCACCGGGTACCGAGACGGGGGTCGTTGTCGACGACGTTGTCGTGACGGTGGAGGCCGATGACGTAGTAGTCGACGAGGACTGCTCGATGGCAGCAGTCGATGTCGGACTCGCCGCGTTGCCGCTGGAACATCCCGTCACACTCATTGCGAGAGCAACCGCCAGGAAGAGTGAGCAGGCGCGACCCCAGCGGCGGATAGATACGCGGGTATTCCGATCTCGTTCGGCCACGTCCTCGCCTCCTCGCTTGGGACCACCCTTTCCCATTGCGTCCTGCGAGTATTCGCAAGAACGCCTGCCCGCGGGAACCGATGGAATCACCGCACCGTAAGGCTGGGATAGGAGGTCCGCCCCGTGACGGTCAGACGAACGAGACCGGATACCGACAAGTCGGCGTCGACTGCAACCGTAGCCAACCCCAGTGGATCGTGCTCGTGTGAATGATCCGTCTTGCTTCATTTCGATCACCCCCGCTGTTCAGCTGGCAGCCAAGAGATCGCGAAGTCGGCCCTCTGCCCTCCACCGCCGGTGCCACAAAACCTTGATCGACAGTTGTTGCTCGGCTGCGATCTCAGCCATCGAGTCGCCACAAACTCGACTACGGATGATCGTGTCAAGCGCTTGCCGAGACACGCCACACTGCTCGCTGTCACCAATCAACTCCTGGAAGAACTCATGACCTAGCACGTAGTCCTCGGCCGAGCGCTCAACGGTCACTGGATGGACTGTTGCCTGACTTCGCTGGGCTCGCTCCTGTTCCCGGCAGTATCTCTTTCTGACATCGAGAAGGACATTGCCCGACACCGATCCAGGCCGGTGAACGGGGTAGGTGCGGATGCGCTCCCAAGCAAGGCGAATGAAATCATCGACTGCATCAGAGTCACGACCCACCCGGCGAGCAAGATTGACGAGTCCGCCCAATAGCTCCTGCAACAACGTCCGAGCAGCGAGACTGTCGCTTGCGGAGAGACATGCGAGTGAACGTCGAATCTCGGGGCCACTCTCTGGCAGGTAGCCGAGTTCGATCACGTCGTTGAGATCGTTCGCGGGCACGAAGACCGGATGTGTTGACGTCCAGCGCATTAGCGCTCGTCGGGCCGAGGGCGACGCCGCAATAGTTAGCCATTCGTCGTTGAGAGATTTCAGGATCTGTGCCATTGGAGACCTCCAGGTGTCGTTGAACACCACCAAGGTCCGCTTGCCACCTCCCGCTAGATCACCCGTCCGACCTCCCGTTTCGAAGATTTCTCGCGCCAGACCACCCGTTTACAGCGACCGGCCTCCCGCGAGACCTCCTGTTTGATGCCTTCTAGGGCGGAACTTTGCTGTGTCGTGTTCTCACGGATGTACGGACGTGCTCGCAGAACATCGTCAGTGAACGTCCTCTCGAGCAAGTGTCCAACGCTCGGTAGAGCCACACTCACATGACTTACCAGGGTATGGACCCTGAGCAACCTTTCACCTTTTCTCCGATCGAACACCCAGTCGGAGAAGCTCGACAGCGGGCAGCAGACTGATTCGCCCGTCCTGCAGCCGCACTCGATGGCATGGATGACGCTCCAGCGGCAATCGACTTTGCAAGACTCGCGCGTCACTATCGCAACCTAACCCCAGGGGTGGCTGTGACGGACTCATCGTCAGAACGCGGACGACCCCGAGCGCTTTGGAAAACGCTCTCAGCGGCTGATTGCTCATGATCTATTCAAAGCTGGAACCTCGAGCGAGACGCACCTCGTCGAGCCGTTCACCCGGGGAAGTAGGTGTCGCCGTTGTAGGTGGCGACAAGCCAGTCGCCCATCGCGCTCATCTCGCTGGTGGTGTAGCTGGTGTGGTTGCTAAACCGACCCCAGATGAAGTCGCCCAATTCGCCGCCAGCACTTGAAGCGCAAACTGGGTCGTGGTTATGGCAGAGCGCGACCGTCCGGCCTGTCACCGCTCCTGGTAGTGGGCCCATGTCAGGGAGCCCCCAACTGTCCTGGAACCAGGACGGCTTCCACCAGACCCCGACCGCGTTAGTCACACCAGCGCCGGCTTCGTAGTTGGCGTAGAGGTTCGGGTCGTCCTCCCAGGTCTCCTCCGCGCCGTTCCGCGCCTTGCCAGGATCCGCGACCA
>JAGQSZ010000118.1 GCA_020439285.1 Microthrixaceae bacterium | reverse complement strand
TCTGTTCAGGTCGCTGCCGTTGCTTTGGCCTTCTTGGCAGGAGAGGTCTTGGCTGCAGTGGCCTTCTTGGTTGCCGGCGCCTTCTTGACAGCTGTCGCCTTCTTGGTCGTCCGATTCCGTGTTGCCGCAGGAATCTGTGTGACCGGAGCGGCCTTCTTCACCAAGGTCGGATTCTTGTCACCCGCGAGTTGCTTGAGTTCATCGAAGGCGGGTTCGACCTGGGCAGCCATGTCCCACACATCGGGGACCAGTTCCTCCGAAGCCATGAAACCAATGTCGACGTGTTCGCGATACGACAACACGGTGACGTTCAACCCGGCGCCATCCATGATTGGACCCATTGGGTACGCCGCCACCATCTCTGCGCCCGCAAGGTAGAGCGGGAACGGCGGCCCCGGAACGTTCGAGATAACCAAGTTGTGGATCGGTCGATGTCGATTGGCCAAGTTCATCGAGCTGTAGGTCCGCATGGCCAAACCGAAGGTGCGGGGCGCAGCCCATTCAGCCCAGTCAGTGAGCGTGCGTGCGCCAAGAGCGTTGTGGTCCTCTTTGGCGCCAGCAGTGCTTCGCGATATTGCCGCCACTCGTTCACCCACGTCGTCGATGTCGGTGCACAGGTGGGCGAACATGGCGGACACCTTGTTGCCGTTCGATCCGCGTTCCGATTCATCACGCACAGAGACCGGACAGACGGCTAGCAGCGGCTGATCGGGAAGTGCGTCGTGCAACTCCAGGTACTTGCGAAGTGTCCCACCAACCAACGCTAGAACCACATCGTTGACAGTGACTCCAAGAGAGTCCTTGACGGCCTTGATCTCATCCAAACGGACCCTTGCAAATGCAACAGTACGCTTAGGCCCGATCGCCTGATTGAACGGAGTGGCCGGAGCGCTGAGCGGGACTCCGCCGTGCAGCTTCTCTTTGTCGTTGATGTTGCCGATCAACTTCGTGGCGGAACGAAGCGTGCGAGCAAACAAAGGAACCGCGTTGGTTGCCCGCCGCGCTTTGGACACAGCGGCGTGACCTAGCAGTTCTGCCGGAGTTGGAACGTTCTCTGGTTCGACAGGCGTCGCCTCGAACTTCGCTGGTTCGGGCTGCAGGTCATAGAGCGCGGTCATGATCTCGGCACCTGATGCGCCATCGATCGCAGCGTGGTGCACCTTGGCGACGAAGCCGACCTGGTTGTCCTGAAGTCCCTCGATCACCCATGCCTCCCAGAGCGGGCGGGATCGATCAAGGGGAACCGAAGCAATCTGGGCGGCGATCCGAGCGAGTTCTCTTGGGCCACCCGGAGCGGGTGCCTTGATGGACCGGACGTGGTGATCCAGGTTGAAATCAGGATCCTCGATCCACACGGGATGGTGGAACTGGAAAGGCACCTCGACCAAGCGACGTCGGAACGGTGGAACCAGATGGAGCCTCGACTCGATGTGCGACCGGAAGGCCTCGAACGAGTAGCCATTCGGCATTGTGGAGACGTCGTAGATACCCGTCATGGCCACGTGCATGTGCCCATTCGGTGTCTCGACATAAAGGAACGTGGCGTCCATGCCCGAAAGTCGTTCCATCTCATCCTCCCTGTGGCCCGGTGGACCGAACTCAACGTATTGCAGCAGCCGTCTGAAGTTGGCTGCGATTGTGTATCCAGTAGTCGTCGGTGAGTGTGTCCCCGGCTGTCCCCGAATGACGCGAACGTCATCTGTGGCCCATTCTTCACCAGATACGGACCGGCTGCCCGTTGAACTTGTCACTAGCTGAGCAAGGTCGACCAATGAAACCAACGTCACTTGTCGGGCGATGGTGCACGGCACAGACTTGGGTCATGAGACTCCGGGGAAACACAGCGGGACGTAATCTCCTCAAGCAGGGACTTTTCCGCAGCGCCGTCGTTGCTGGCACCTACAAACCGCAACAGAACAGTTGGGCGTTGACAGTGCCGACGTTCTTCACGTCTTGGCTGACCAGCGAGGCGGCACCAGCAGTCATCACATTGTGGACCGCTCGAACTATTCGTGAGCTAGTACGTCGCGGTGATGGCGAGGGTGCCAGTGACGGCACTGGTAACGACAGTGGACTAGGGGTCGAGGGCTGGGTAGGTCTGGGCCTGAGCGTGGCCTCTATAGCCGCTGTTGGAAACCTGATTTCTGAAGCGCTCCGATCAAGAGAGCAGTACCGCGCTTCTTTGGCGCCACTGGTCTCTATCGATGAGCAGGAACAAGCACCTCCGGCGGTACGCGCCGGTGCAGTGATGCCCTTCGTCTTCGGGAATCAACGTCGTCAGCGGACCCGCAACATCGTCTTCAATCAGGCTGCCGTGGACAGCGGCGGGCCGCGTCTGAAGCTCGATGTCTACCAACCGTTGAATGCGCCAGCACCGGGGGAGAAGCGTCCGGCGATTCTCCAGATACATGGTGGGGCATGGATTCTCGGCTCGAAGGACGAACAAGGGATTCCGTTGCTGAATCATCTGGCGTCGTGCGGATGGGTCGGCTTCAACGCCAACTACCGGCTCAGCAGCTTGAGTCCCAAGGTCCGCTATCCGGATCATCTTGTCGATTGCAAGACCGCGCTGGCATGGATACGTGAACACGCTGATGAATACAACGTCGACCCGAACTTCATTGTGGTCACTGGTGGATCTGCTGGCGGGCACCTCTGCGCACTGGTCGCGCTGACCCAGAACGATCCCGCTTTCCAGCCCGGCTTCGAGGACGCTGATACGTCAATCCAAGCTGCGGTTCCGTTCTATGGCGTGTATGACTTCACCGACCGGTTGGGGTTGAACGGTCCGCAGTTCCGTGAACTACTCGAGCGGATCGTCATGGGAATGAGTATCAATGATGATCCCGAGGCCTGGTCTGCCTATTCACCGATTGATCGGATCACCGAGGACGCGCCACCCATGATGGTGATCCACGGCGATCGTGACGCTCTCGTCCCAGTCGATGGAGCGCGGGCGTTCGTGGAGAAGCTCAGGGAGACTTCCAAGAACCCGGTGGTCTACTCCGAGCTTCACGGAGCGCAGCACGCGTTCGAGATCTTCCCGAGTATCCGCACCATCAACACGGTCGAATCAGTGGAACGGTTCTTGCACCATGTCCACGAGGATTATCTGAACTCGCGTGAAGCGTCGGCCGGTGCTGTCGAACCCGAGCCCGATACAGCAGACGTCTGAACGGGGATTTGAGCCGGTCGCTTGAACAGCCGCGCGGCCAAGGTTCAGCCGGTTGCCTTTGCCTGACAATTGATGCACAGCACCGCGTCCGGAACGGCTTCTAGGCGTTCGAAGGGAATCTCAACGCCGCAGTCTTCGCACGTTCCGTAGACACCTAGATCGATGCGTTTGATCGCATGGTCGATCGCCTCGACGACCGCGGTTTGTCGGGCTGCCATCTCCTCGAAAGCCTGACGTTCGCTGAGCCTGGTTCCAGGGTCATCTGCCAGATCAGCGTCCTCGGTAGGGTCCTCGATGGGCTCGTCCACCTCTGACCGCTCCGCGATCAACTGAGCGCGTAGTCCTTCTACCTGGGTCGGGGAGAGGTGCGTGGGCTTGACCATCTTGACTCCGTCGATCTCATCGATTGCCATCGTTGTCTCCGTGTGTGAAAGAGGCCGGGCAAATCACCCGGTGTGCTGGTAGCTGGACAAGGAATCCGGTACCCGATGTGTCGGGAGCGGAAGATCGTCTCTGACTCTTGTGTCTGTCAGGCGGACGATCGGGCGCTTCGCTTAGCGGAAGTGGCGACCGTTGCCCCGAGGGTTCGCCATGATGCGCGCGCCGCGATCAGCCCGGGTGGGGCCTGAATGTGGGACTGTCCCACAGCTGTTGGCGGAAGCGACTGCATCAAGGACCATCGTACCCAACAGAGGGCAGAATCAGGCGTCGTTTCTATTCAAATGAAATCTGACATATCGTCAGGGCCAGATACGCCGAAGGCGCGTACGGGGGACTCCGAGAGCACGGGAACCCGATGGAGGGCACGATGGATCTCACAACGCAGATGAACGCGGCCGAAGTCGCGGCCTACCAGTTCCAAGGACAGGACATTTCTTGGTTGGTGGATCACCGCGCTGAACACCGAGGTGATCACCCGTTCCTCATCTGGGAACCCAAGGACGGTGCGGATCGGACCTGGACCTACGCGGAGTTCGCCGAGGAGACCAAGAGGGTTGCTGCGGGACTCCATGCCAAGGGAGTGGGCGAGGGTGACAAGGTCCTCATTCACACAGAGAACTGCCCTGAGGCGGTCTTCGCGTGGTACGGCTGCGCTCGACTGGGTGCAGTGGCAGTCACCACCAACATTCGTAGCGTCGCAGCCGAGGTCGAGTACTTCATCAATCAAACAGGTTGTGTCGGCGCGGTGACACAACCGCAGTACGTCGACACGGTGGCCAAGGCCGGTCCTGGTCTCGGGTGGATCGTGGTAACTGATGACAACTCCGGGGTCGAGACCGACGCCGGCCAACTCGATCACGGACACCCGTCGTTCACGACGCTCACCGGTGACCCAGAGAGCATCCCCAAGCGAGTCGCTGATCCGCTAGCACCCGCTGGGATCCTGTTCACATCCGGAACGACCTCGAAGCCGAAGGCGGTCGTTCATACGCACGGCAACATGTTGTGGGCGGCGAAGGTCAACCCGACCAACATCGACATGTCACCCGACGACGTCTACTTGGCGTCGCTGCCGTTCTTCCACGTCAACACCCAGTCATGGGCGATCTGGACGACTATCGGCTGTGGCGGCACCGTGGTGTTGCAACCCAAGTTCTCGGCAAGTCGGTTCTGGGACGTGATCGCCAAGCACTCGGTCACCCACATCTCCCTCATCCCGTTCGTGATCAAGGCCGCGTTCGAACAGGGCATTCCCGAGTCCCACACAGTCAAAGTCGGTGTGTTCGGGTTGATCATGCCGGTGCTCGATCAGATGATGAACATGCGTGTTCTCGCTGCTTACGGCATGACTGAACTCGTCACCCACTGTGTCCACTCGTCGCCATATGAGAGCTACCCGGATCTTGCGATGGGCAAGGTCTCACCCGGTTACGAGTACCTGATCGTCAACCAGGACACCGGTCAGATCTGCAAAGAGGGTGAGCAGGGCGAACTGTGGATTCGAGGCATTCGCGGGATCTCGGTCTTCCTCGAGTACTTCGGAAACCAAGAAGCAACCGATGCGTTCTTCGACGCAGACGGCTGGGGTCACACCGGTGACATCGTTCAACTCCTCGAGGACGGAAACATCCGTTACTGCGACCGTGACAAGGATGCTCTCAAGGTCGGTGGCGAGAACGTCTCGGCCCGAGAAGTCGAGGACGCCATCCGTGAGGTTCCCGGCCTTGCCGACATCGCCGTCGTCGCCCAGACCCACCCGATGCTCGACATGGTGCCCGTTGCATTCATCATCAAAGCCGATCCGAACGCGGACGAGGCAGCCCTGTCGGAGCAGATAATCGGTACCTGCAAGGAAAAGCTTGCTGACTTCAAAGTCCCCAGGGCGGTCTACTTCACCGATGAATTCCCGACTGCGGAGTTGGGCAAGGTCTCCAAGAAGGAGTTGCGTGACCTAGCCGACTCCTATGTGGGTGACAACAGCTGAGTGATCGCCGTTGGTGCCTGTGACGCTCCGGCGAGTGGTGCCCACCGGCACCCGACCCTGGTGGCGAAATCCTCCGCGTCCGCGGAGTCCTCGGCCGGTGCCAGAACAACGATCTCATCGAGCATCTGAGCAGCAGGAACCGCGTCCCCGCCGGCGGTCACCCGACAGTCCGACAAGACGATGGTCACCTTTCGAGGTGCCGTCGAATGAGCGAGTTGGGTACGCGCTGCTCGAAGCGCTGCAGCCAAGTTGGTGACCCCGGATCCCCGCAGCGCCAATAGGTCACCCACAACATCGGATGCTCGCCGGTCAGATGCCTGCTCCTTGAGCACTATCGGTTCATCAGCGAACGCAATCACAGACGAATCGGTGGTGCGCGAATACAGGGCCGCTGCGGCACTGATCGCAGCGGTCGCAAGCCTTGCTCCCTGCATCGACCCCGAACGGTCGACCAACAGGCACAGCGCCGTGTCGGGCCGGCGCCACGTCGACACGACAAGCTCGGATGCATCTACTGCTCTGCCGGACGCCCGAGAATCGATGAGGTGATCGAGGGAACGCTCTAGATCAAGGTCCCCTTCGGACACATCGGCTCGCGCCGGGGTGAGCCTGGCTGCGCCCGAACGGGTCGCTACTCCTCGCCGGGCAAGGTCGGTGAAGATCCTGCCGGCCAAAGATCGAGCCAAACGCCGCAGACCTTCATCAGTAGCGGCCGCCATGTCCGCGAGCAGCGAGAGCGCCTCATCAGGTTCGTCCTGGAGCAGCTCGCTGAACGTATCCTCGTCGAGTTCGCCCACCTCTGAGGAGACCTGTTCGAATCGTTGATGACGACCGAGTTCTCGACGGGAGATCGTGCGACGGCTCGCCTCAGCTACTGCCTTAGCTGCCTCCTCACCCGTCTTGGCCGTGTCGTGTCCGGCGTCGTGGTCCCCGCCGGGCGGGGTCAGGCTTTTCCCTGATTCCCTGTTGACTCCGAGAACTCCTGACCAGGTGCCATGTCAGGGTCGGCCGAGGGATCCTCTGCAGAGGAGGGTTCCGAATTGAAGGTCAATCCTCGGAGATGTTGCTCCCACAACTTCGTGAGGATCTCCTCTGGTGTGTGGGAACTCGACTCGTGAACTCGGATCCTGCCCGAGAGCGCGAGCAGCGTCGCGTCCAAGGTCACGGACTCATCGTCGGGTTGCACTTCTCGCAGGCCCGCTAGAGGGCCGAGCAAGAGGACCAGATCTATTGCTCCCCTGACCGAGGAACCCGAGCGGATGTCGTGATGGTCACGGGTCGCCCGGACCAGATCGACCACAGCACGCACGAACGCCCTGCTTGGCACATCGGCGGGTTTTGCTGCGCCGCCGGATGCCTCCGTGCTGGTTCCCGCTGGTGCGGCGAGCACGATGTCGGTCTCTTCCTCCGCGCTCTGGTACCCCATGGCCAAACGACAGCAACGGTCATAAACAGCTGATGCGATTCGTGCCGTACCGATCGCGTCGAATGGATTCATCGCTGCGACCAGCCTGAACCCGTCCGCGGCAGCCACCCGGCCGAGACGTGGAACGTGCAACTCGTGCTCGCTCATCACCGTGATCAAGACGTTCAACGTCTCCTCAGGGATGCGGTTCACCTCTTCGAGATACAGAAGTGACCCTTCTTGCAGCGCGCGCATCAACGGTCCGGGGACGAATGCGTCAGCGGTGTAACCATCGCTGATCACCGCCGCTGGATCGAACACACCGATGAGCCGCGAGGGGGTCAGCTCAGCGTTCCCCTCGACGAAAACAAAACCGGTCCCCGCTCCTTGAGCAATTGAGCGGAGCAGCGTTGATTTCCCGGTGCCGGGTGGACCTTCGAGCAGTAGGTGTCGTTTGGCGGCAAGCGCCGCAACGGCTGCTTCGAGTTCGCGGCGACGCCCCACGACCGAAGTCGTGAGGCGTCCCAACAAGTCAGCCCCGAAGGACCCACCGCTGTCGTTACTCAAGACACCGTGAGCCCAAATGGGCCGATTGGTTGAGCAACGACTCTTAGGACTGCTGGCATCAGTCCGGGAACTCGATGATGCCGCGGATGTTCTTTCCGTCACGCATGTCCTGGTAGCCCTGATTGACCTCTTCGAGGGTGTAGCGACGGGTGATCAGTTCGTCCATCTTCAGCTTGCCCTCGCGGTACATCGACAACAGGCGGGGGATCGCTTCACGTGGATTGGTGGAACCGAAGATCGTTCCCTTGATCTCCTTGTTGAGCATCGCGAGCATGAAGGAGTTGACCTGAGCGTCGTTCTCCAGCATCGGTGCGAGACCAGTGACGACCACCGTCCCGTCCTTGGAGGCGAGGTTGAGCGCGGTCTCGA
>JAGQSZ010000011.1 GCA_020439285.1 Microthrixaceae bacterium | reverse complement strand
ACAACCGCTGAGGGCTTAGTCTGAACACATGGCAGATCAACACAATGACCAAGCAGGCGGAAACACCCTTCTCAAGCTCCTCATCGTGGCAATAATCGGGATGATCATCGCTGGAGCGGGACGCAAGGTGGCGCTGACCAAGGCTGACAAGGAGTTCGAGGAAAGGCTCCGTCGCGCCGACGAACGCCGCGACTGACAGCGCTCCTGGCCGTCGCCCATGGGGCGTGTCAGATCCGGGGCTTCGGTGCTTCAACCCTTTAGCGCAGCAAGCAGCTTCTTCGGCGTGTCCTTGGGGCTGATCTTGTACCAGACCTGCTCCAGTTTCCCCTTCTCGTCGATCAGGAAGGCGGATCGGATGATGCCCATGTACGCCCTGCCGTAAAGCTTCTTTTCGCCCCACACGGCGTACTTGTCAGCGATCTTGTGATCCGGGTCTGACAGCAATGGGAATCCCAAGCTGTACTTCTCATCCCACGCGCTCTGCTTGTCCGGCTCGTCGGGGCTGATGCCGATGATGACGGTGTCACCGATCTGATCCGCCACATCCCGGAGTCCACAAGCCTGGCTCGTGCATCCACCGGTGTTCGCCTTCGGGTAGAAGAAGACAAGCACCTTCGAACCGGCGAAGTCCGAGAGTTTCACCTTCTCACCCGACTGGTTCTTCAAGTTGAATGCCGGGGCCTTCTTGCCAACTGTCAGGCGGGACGCTTCATCTGTCATGACCTCAACTTATCCCCCTCACCGACCTGGTCTGGACGCCTTGAACGTTCGACGCCAAAACGCGAAGCGGCGCAGCGCTCCCGAGAGAACGCTGCGCCGCTTCAGACGATATGGCTTACTTGCCGGTCTTGGCCCGGTTCTTGAGCTTGGCGCCAGCGGTTACCTTGGCGGCATTGGATGCCGGTACCTTCAGCGGCTCGCCGGTCTGAGGGTTGCGGCCGGTGCGGGCGGCACGCTTGGTGCGCTCGAACTTCAAGAAGCCGGGGATGGTCAGGGTGTCCTTGCCCTTGGCGACGATGTCACCAGCGATGGTCTCGAAAGTATCGAGCACAGCGAGAACGTCCTTCTTGGCAAGGTCAGTGCGCTGAGAGATCGTCTCAACTAGTTCGGTCTTGTTCATTTTTCCTCCAACTCACTTCCCCCAGATCGACCCCGTGTCCGAGTGTCGAAGGCGATGGTGAGATTCTGTTGTGATGTTTCCCCGGATCCGGACCTGCCGAGTGCCGGAGCGACAAATTTCACCTTTGTAATTAGCACGAATCCGGGGCTGATGGAAGAAAAAGCCTTGAAATCTCGCGGTTTTTCCGAGATGGAACACAATTGATGATTCTGCCCCACTGCCCGATTTGATCAACCCAGGGCGAGCGCCTCGACAAATTCGGCCATTAGTTCGCCCCCCGCTTCGGCCGATCCGGTCTCCAAAATCCGACGGACGATAGCTGAACCTACAACTACTCCGTCTGCAACTTCTGAGACTTCGACGGCCTGTTGGGGAGTCGACACTCCGACTCCGACTAGCACGGGTTTGTCGGTCATCGACTTCAGTCTCGCTGCGATGACCTTGGAGGTCGCCGCTAAAGATTCCCGTTCGCCGGTAATGCCGAGCAGACCGACGGCGTAGACGAATCCCCTGGCGCGTTCGACAACTCTTTCAAGCCGGTCATCATCAGCCGTCGGTGCGGCAAGCATCACAGTCTCCACGCCGGAGCCATCGGCAGCCTCGCACCACGGTCCCGCTTCCTCGAGCGGGATATCGGGCAGAATCGCGCCTGAGATGCCAGCTGCCCGCAATTCACTGGCGAACCGCTCGTAGCCGAATCGATAGACCAGGTTCGCGTAGGTCATGACAGCGAGGGGCACTTCCACGTCGATAGAAGCAACCGAATCGATGATTGCCGCTGGCGTGGCTCCTGCATCCAGAGCCTTCTGGGATGAATGCTGGATCACAGGACCGTCCATCACTGGATCCGAGAATGGGATACCGATCTCGATACCTTGGACTCCGGCGGCAGCGGCTGCCGAAATAGTGGCCTCCCACCCGGGCAAGCCACCCGTCAGATACGGCACGAAACACTTGCCGCCCGCGGCTATATGGGTACTCAACGCTGTTTGCAGAGTCAGCCCGTTCCTTGGGGTCACAGCTTGTCCCCCATGATCTCCATCATCTGAGCCACGTCTTTGTCTCCCCGACCCGACAGGTTCACGACAACGGTCTTACCCGCCAACTGGGCCCGTTCGCGTGACACCCATGCGATGGCGTGAGCGGATTCGAGCGCCGGGATGATCCCCTCAGTTCGAGACAGAAGGGCAAAGGCGTCGATCACTTCGTCGTCGGTGACCGGCACGTAGCGTGCTCGGCCAATCTCGTGGAGGTGGGAGTGCTCGGGTCCGACCCCGGGATAGTCGAGGCCAGCGGAGATCGACTCGGCTTCTTGGACTTGACCGAACTCATCTTGTTTCAAGAACGAGAGCATTCCATGCACGATGCCCGGCACACCGTTGCCGATTGCGGCTCCACCGGCGGGCTCGACTCCGACGAGTTCGACCGATGGATGCTCGGCGAACCCCGAGAAGATACCGGCAGCGTTGGATCCACCACCCACGCAAGCGACGACCACGTCGGGCAGTCCATCTCCGTCTATTCGTTGCGCACACTGCTCGGCTGTCTCATTACCAATTACGCGGTGGAACTCGCGAACCATGTATGGATACGGGTGCGGACCCATCACCGACCCGAGGCAGTAGTGCGAGTGCTCGACGGTCGCGACCCAGTCACGCATCGCCTCGTTCACTGCATCCTTGAGGGTCCTGCTGCCCGAGAGCGCCGGCGTCACTTCCGCTCCGAGTAGACGCATCCTGAACACGTTGAGCTCTTGGCGGGCCATGTCGACCTCGCCCATGTAGACCAGACATTCCATGTCCAACAGAGCTGCAGCGGTAGCGGTGGCGACGCCGTGTTGACCAGCTCCGGTCTCGGCCAAGAGCCGCTTCTTGCCCATTCTCTTGGCGAGCAGCGCCTGTCCCAGGACGTTGTTGATCTTGTGCGATCCGGTGTGATTGAGGTCCTCTCGTTTGAGGAACAATCTGATGCCCAACTCTGCGCCGAGCCGTTCGCATTCTGTCAGCGGGCTGGGCCGACCGGCGTAGTCACGCAACAGTCCGTCTAGTTCGTCACGGAAACCCTGATCCGCCCACGCATCCCTGAACGCCTCGTCGAGTTCTTGGAGCGCGGGGACCAGCGTCTCGGGTACGAACAGGCCACCGAAACTGCCGAACCTCCCCACTCCGGTAGGTTCGCCCATAACTCTTGCAGCATCTCCGATTCGATCTGCAGAGTCGGTGGATCGCGCTTCGTTCACGTGGGGGAAAGCTAGCCGCTCAACGCCACGACTCACATACCAGCGGGTTGGTCAGAGCCCCATTTCGGACCAGTCGAACGCGCCAGGCGAGACCGAACTCACGGAGTCGTCGCCTTGCGACTGAGCCTCGTGGGGCCCGTGTCCCGCGGCCCGTAGTTCCTCGCCTGCCCGTTTTGCGTTCTCGATGAAGTACATCACCTTGAGCGGGTCCTTGCGTCCTGCTTGTCCTTCGACCTCGACACCTGTGGACACGTCTACCCCCCAGGGCTTCACCTGGTGGATCCCGGTGGCAACGTTGGCTGGCGTCAGTCCCCCTGCCAGTATCAATCGACGATTCGATGGAGCACCTTCTGCAAGCGACCAGTCGAATGCCTTTCCTGACCCTGGATCATGGGAATCGATCAGGATGGCGTCCGCTCCGTAGTCATCGACCCGGGCCAAGCTCGGATCGCCCGCGGTGAATGCAACGATGAGCGCCTGCACATACGGCCTGATTTCGTCGGCTTGTTCGGGTGTTTCATGTCCGTGCAGCTGCACGGCACTGACCCGGGCCTCTTGGGCGATGCGAATCACCTGTTGGACCGATTGATCTCGGAACACGCCGATGGTCATGACTTCTTCGGGGAGTCGACGAACGATGTCGCGCGCTGTTCCCGCGCTTATCTGTCGAGGTGAGGGTGCAAACACGAAACCGATCGCGTCCGCGCCCATAGCAACTGCGAACAGGGCATCATCTTCGTTCGTTACTCCGCAGATCTTCACGAACACGACATGACCCTAGGTCACCATCAGGTTCGAACCGGGTTTCATCGACTCAGGTTGCGACCTGCAGTCCGCGTAGTGCCGAGTCGAGGTTCTGTGATGTGACCAGGTACTCCCCTACCAACAACGCGTCGTAACCTGCCGCGGCCAAACGCTGAGCAGCTTGAACGCTCGACACACCTGATTCGGCGACTTTGACAGAACTAGCCGGGATCTGGGCCGCCACCCGCACCGCTCGATCCGTGTCCACCTCGAAGCTCACCAGGTCACGTTGGTTGACCCCGATCAGATCGGCCTTGGTGGACACGACGGCACGTTCGAGTTCGGCTTCGTCGTGCACCTCGACGAGCACATCCAGACCCAACTCGTAGGCCAGACACGAGAAGTCGGCGAGTTCGGAGTCATCGAGTGCTGCCGCGATCAAGAGTACGCAATCGGCACCCATGAGTCGCGCGTCGCAGACATCACGGGCATCCACTGTGAAGTCCTTGCGGATCACAGGCAGGGTGATGGCATTACGAGCAGCTTGGAGATCGGCGACCGATCCTCCGAAGTACTCCTCGTCGGTGAGTACCGAGATGCAGGCCGCTCCCGCGCCCTGGTATGTCGCAGCGAGCGTGGCGGGGTCCAGATCAGCGAACAGGTCACCCTTCGATGGCGAGCGGCGCTTGACCTCGGCGATCACCGAGATATGGCCAGGCTGACGAAGCGCTGCGCGAAATCCTCGAGTCGCTGGCATCTGGCGAGCCTGATCGATCAGTTGATCGAGCGAGCGAGCGTCATGTCGGGCAGCGTCTCGGTGGGTGGACAAGATTCTGTCGAGATAGGTAGCCATCGGGCGACGACGATAATGCTCAGCGCCGCTGTCGCGCCCGTTGTTCATGGACGCGCTGCTCGGCACTGCGGCTCTTGAACATCGCTACGACGGGAACCCCCACGAACAGCATCGCCGAAGCAAACAGACAGATCAGTCCTATGGCGGTGAACGCCCTGATCGCTGTCGGAACGCTGAGGATCAACAGACCGAGACCGACGACGAAACAAATGACGGGTGCCGCTAGCAATAGACGGGCAGGCACCGTGGTGGGATCGACCTCGTCGGGGCCATATCGCCACACCTCATCGGGGTCGGGACCCGAGTACTTGGGTGTGAATTCACTCGAGGGTCGATGGATGCGCGACACGGTCGGCGCGCCGGAACTCGCTCCACGGAAGCCCGCGGCCTGATCGGCGGCTTCAGATCCGGTGTCCATCAGCACTTCGTCGTAGTGCGCACGACGCTGCGCGTCCCCCAACACCTCCCACGCTGCGTTGACCTGACGGATCTTCATCTCCGTTGCCCCGTCGGATTCGGTCACTTCAACACGAGAGGATCCACCGTGGTGGAAATCAGGATGGTAACGACGGGCCAAGGTCAGATACGCACGACGTATCTCGGCCTTGGACGCCGAGCGCTTCACGCCTAGTACCTCGTAGTGGTTCACGGTCTTGGTCCACGTTTGCGGAATGCCAAAGCCACGACCCCGTTTCCGTCGAGGGCGTGAGCCGAGCTTGTGACCACAGCAGGCGAATCATCGACGTCGATCTCGGTTCCCGACTCGAGGGGCGATTCGTCACCGGTCGCCACACGCACCAGGCTCCGCGGGGCCTCAGCAACACGCGAACTTGTTCGCGCAACGAGTTCCTGTCCCGTGTAACAACCCTTGTCCATATCGATCGCCAGGTCACAGACCCGCTGCCCGAGTTCCACCGGTATCGGCGCCGGATCGACTCCCAGGACCTCTGTTGACATGGCAGGCCACATATCAGCGATCCTGATCGCTTCGGCCAGATCCGCTGACACCATGAGCAGGTCATCGGGCACCGAGATTGTCGGCCCCAGGAGGTCCATGCCCGGTGACTCGGACCACGGTCTGGGCTCACGCAACTGTGCGGTTATCGTTCCTGCCAGCGACTGAGCCTGTGGCCCGTAAAGGCTGAGGATCTCCCAGTCGAGTAGTTCGACCTCTGCTTTGACCCGCATCCGGTACCGGTTCAGGCGTTCGACGACAACGCTTCCCATGCCTGAAGGACAATCGAGCAGCATCTCTGATTCGCTGTTGCCTCCCCACACACGCACAAGGGCTTCGACGCGTCCTTTGGGCGACAGGATCATGGTCCAGCGGACCTTTCCCGTTTCGAGATGGGATATGTCCTGGGTCAACTGTCCTTGAAGGAACGAACGCGAATCAGATCCGAACACCCGGATCACATCGCGCTTCGTGTGGCGACCCCCGACCGAGGTGCGAATCAGGTCGAGTTCCACGCCCAAGGGGTTCATGTGTTCAATTCTTGCGCGATTGTCCCGCTGAGGCTCTTCGCATTCGAGTTATCGCCGTTGCTGGCTCCACCGCGACCAGCAAAGCCTTGGCCTTGTTACGGGTCTCTAGTTCTTCATCGGTGGGGTCAGAATCCGCAACTACGCCCGCCCCGGCTTGGACCGAGGCCAAGCGTGTTCCACCACCCGATGCCGGGTCGATGAACATCGTGCGGATAGCGATCGCAGTGTCGATGTTGCCCGAGAAATCCAGATACCCGACCACACCGGCGTAGGGGCCTCGACGCTGCGGTTCGAAACTGTCGATGATCTCCATCGCTCTCACTTTCGGCGCTCCCGAGACGGTGCCAGCAGGAAGCGTTGCCCGCAGGACATCCACGGGGGTGCGACCCGCTGCCAAGTCACCCGAGACCTGTGAGGTCAGGTGCATGACATGGCTGAATCGTTCCAAGGTCATGAGTTCGTCGACGTTGCAGGTCCCGAACTCCACGACCCTGCCGAGATCGTTGCGGGCGAGGTCTACCAACATGGTGTGCTCTGCACGTTCCTTGGGGTGTTCGAGGAGTTCTGCCGCGAGTCGACGGTCATGGGCATCGTCGGCGCCTCTGAAGCGAGTGCCAGCAATTGGACGAGAGATGACCCGCCCCTCGAGAAGCTGAACCATTGGTTCTGGAGAGCAACCAACGAGTGTGATCTCGTCCTCGCGGACGAAGTACATGTACGGACTGGGGTTGATCCGTCGTAGTACCCGATAGACGTCGAGTGGATCGGCTTCGAGTTCGAAGTCGAAACGTTGGGACAGCACTACTTGGAAGATGTCACCCGCGCGGATCAGTTCCTTGGCGGCCTCTACAGCGGCTTTGAAGCCCGCAGGATCAACCGCTGTGGTCACGTCAGGCAGTGCTCCGGGGCTCGGCGCTTCGACCAGAGGTTCGTCAAGGGGTAGGGCCCCGTCGGATGCCATCACGTCAAGGCGGTTGATGGCGTCGTCATAGAGAGCATCGAGTTCTGAAACCGAGGGATCTTCGGTGTCTATGAACGCGCTGGCGATGAGTGTGACCTGTTGGCTGTAGTGGTCATAGGCGGCGAGTTCACCGATCAGACTCAGCACCGCGTCTGGTCGTCCTGTCACATTCGGAGGCGCTTCGGGGAGATGCTCGATCTCGCGAACGACGTCATATCCGATGTAGCCAACGAGCCCGCTGTGTAGTGGCGGGAGCTGGACTCCGGCGCCAGTCAGCTCATCTGCCGGTGGCGACTTGTAGAACCCCAAGAGTGAGTCGACGAGGTCCAACAGGCCTGCGTCAGTGACTGCTTGATCGGGCAGCGCTCCCGAGACAGTGATTTGGCCTTCCTTGGCAACGATGCGAGCACGCGGATTACGTCCGATAAAGGACCATCTGCTCCAACGTCCACCGTGATCGACCGATTCCAACAGGAAACCGTTGCGTCCATTGGCATCGTCACCGCATAGTCGGGCGAACGCCGCCAACGGCGTGGTGAGGTCGGCCAACAACGTGCGCGAAACCGGGACGACCCGGTACTTGGCGGCTAGCTCACGGAAGTGTTCCCTAGTTGGGAAGATGCCTGATGAAACCGCTTCTACCGCCGAGTAGGAGACTTCGTTCATCCGCCGAAGTCTCTGAAGAAGCAGGTGTAGTTACCGGTGTGACACGCACCCTTTCCCTCTTGTTCGACTTCGAAGAGAAGCGTGTCGCCATCGCAGTCATAAGAGGCCTTGCGGATGAACTGGCGATCGCCGGACGTGTCACCCTTTCGCCAGACTTCCTGGCGGGAACGGGACCAGAACACGGTTCGTCCCTGTTCCAGGCTCATCTTGAGGGTTTCCTCGTTCATCCACGCCATCATCAGCACCGCTCGGGTGTCGACGTCCTGGACGATCGCTGCAACTAGCCCGTCAGATCCGTAGCGAACCGCATCTAGGTCGGACTGGTTGAACTCGATCGGTGTGGCAACGATGGGGCTATCGGACATGCCCCGATCGTACGGGCTGGAGGCGAGCGCTCCCAACCGCCTTTGGCTGAGCGGTGTCGCTCATGTGCCAGCGATCAGCCGCTCACAGGTACAGGCCCGTGTGACCTTCTTCGAGTCGTTCAGCGGCAACCGCGTGGATGTCCCGTTCGCGCAGGATCACAAAGGTCTGACCGCGAACCTCGACCTCGTAGAGCTCTTCGCTGTTGAACAGAACATGATCCTGTTCTTGAACTGCCCGAACGTTGGGGCCGACTGCTCGGACCTCGGCCCAGGTGAGGCGCTTGCCCATCTGCGCAGTGGCTGGGATCAGGATCCCACCGCTGGAACGCCGTTCTTCGGCATCGGCGTCGAGTTTGACCAGGATGCGATCATTCAGCATTCGGACCGGTAGACGCTCGGCGTGCTCGATTGATCGGTTGGCAGTTGCCTTCGAGACTGCTTCAGCGTTCTCTACGGTTTCGGTGGGGTCGGTGGTGTCGGTCATGTCGCGGTCAGACTACGCGGTGGCTCATCAACTCGCGGAGGCGGGTCGAACGTTGACGCCAGCTGCGGCCAATGCGTCCTTGGCGTCTGCCACCGAGAACTCTCCGAAGTGGAATACCGACGCCGCGAGCACGGCGTCTGCTCCACCGATGGTGACCCCTTCGACCAGGTGACCGGTGGTTCCGACTCCGCCTGAAGCGATGACTGGAATGTTCACAGCTGATGAGACAGATGCGGTCAGTTCCAGATCGAAACCGTCCTTGGTGCCATCGCGATCCATGGAAGTCAACAGGATTTCTCCTGCGCCGAGTTCCTGGGCTCGTTGCGCCCACTCGATGGCATCGATCCCGGTGGGTGTGCGGCCCCCGTGGGTGTAGACCTCCCATTTGGGCACCTCACCTGCGACCGGTTCCCGGC
This sequence comes from Microthrixaceae bacterium, assembly GCA_020439285.1. Classification (GTDB taxonomy): domain Bacteria; phylum Actinomycetota; class Acidimicrobiia; order Acidimicrobiales; family Microtrichaceae; genus JAGQSZ01. The sequence continues at coordinate 22,374 of JAGQSZ010000011.1, read as the reverse complement.
GACGGGCATCGATGGCGATCACGACGCACTGGGCACCGAATTCATCGGCGATCTCGCTCAACAGTTCGGGGCGATCGACACCAGCAGTGTTGACACCGACCTTGTCCGCTCCAGCACGCAGGAGCCGTCTGGCGTCCTCGACGCTTCGAACCCCTCCCCCGACGGTGAACGGAATGAAGACCTGCTCAGCGGTGCGGCGAACCATGTCGATGGTGGTGTCACGTTGTTCCGACGACGCTGTTATGTCGAGGAACACGAGTTCATCGGCACCCTCCGCGTCGTACCGGGCAGCAAGTTCGACAGGATCACCCGCGTCTCGCAGGTCGACGAAGTTGACCCCCTTGACCACGCGTCCGGCGTTGACATCAAGGCATGGAATTACTCGCGCTGTGATCATCATTGACACGCTTCCACAGCTTGTTCGGCGGTGAAAGCCCGCTCGTAGAGGGCCCGACCGACGATCACTCCCTCAAGCTTGCGATAGTTGCTCTCGAGGCGGCGTAGTTCGCGGAGGTGGTCGAGCGAACCGACACCTCCAGATGCGATAACCGGGACCGAGGTCACGTCCAGCACTTTGGAAAGACCTTCGATATCGGGGCCTTCGAGTGTGCCGTCGCGTCCGATTTCGGTAACGACGAATGCGGCTACTCCAGCATTTTCGAAATCACCGATGACGTCGAGGAGTTCGATCTTGGAGGTCTCTTTCCAACCTCGGATGGCGACGTTGCCATCTCTCGCGTCCAGTCCCACAGCGACAGGTAGTTCGCCTGCGAGGTGGCGGACCAGTTCGGGGTTTTCGAGTGCTGCTGTTCCCAACACGACCCTGGCGACACCGGCGTCGATATGTGCACGAGCGGATGCCTCATCACGAATGCCGCCGCCTGTCTGAACCGGCACGTCGACTGCTGCTGCGATATCTGCGATTATCGATCGGTTCACCGGATCGCCTGTTCGTGCGGCGTCGAGGTCCACCACGTGGATCCACGGAGCTCCAGCGCTCTGGAAGGCGAGCGCCTGGGAAACGGGGTCGTCTCCGTAGACCGTCTCTTGTTCGTAGTCGCCCTGGTACAAGCGAACACAGTTCCCGTTGAGCAAATCGATTGCTGGATAGAAATCCATTTCGGCTCCACACCTTCTCGGCCCGGCGGGCCACTTGTTTTCAATCGTCAGAAGAACTCACTGCACCAAGGCAACATCAACCCTCGAGGACCATAGGGACTTCGGTCAGGAATGGTTCGCCGCCAACGATACGAAGTTCGACAAGATACGCAATCCACTGGCCCCGGACTTCTCGGGATGGAACTGGGTTGCGAATACGTTCCCCTTGCGGACTGCTGCTGAGAACTGCTCACCGTAGTCACAGATCGCGGTCGTGTGGTCGGACACTTCTCCCGCGTAGGAGTGTACGAAGTACAGCCACGGCTGATCGCCAAGTCCGGTGAATAGACCCGAGCCATCGGCCACCAACTCGATTGTGTTCCACTGCATCTGTGGGACCTTGACAGATCCTCTCAACGCTCTAACAGTCCCTTGGAGCACACCCAGTCCATCCACGCCGGGCGACTCCTCGGAGCTTTCGTAGAGGACCTGCATACCGACACAGATGCCCAGGAAGGGCCGGCCTGAATCGATGAACGAACTGATCGCTGAGTCGAGTCCCAGGTCGCGCAGGGCTGACATCGTCGGACCGAATGACCCGACCCCCGGGAGCACGACAGCCGATGCCGAAGCAATGCTTTGGGGGTCGTCAGTCAGCTCGACAGATGCGCCGATGTGTTCGAACGCCTTGAGCGCGGACGACAGGTTGCCTATCCCGTAGTCAACGACCGTGACTGCCGGAGTGCGCTGACCGCCGCTGTTCAAAGAACTCCCTTGGTGGAGGGAATACCGCTTCCTTCGACTCGGACTGCATCACGGAGCGCCCGTGCGAAGGCCTTGGCTGATGCTTCGATGATGTGGTGCGTGTTGCGCCCTCGAATCATCGTCAGGTGCAGGCTGATGCCACTCGACATGACCAACGCCCGCCAGAACTCCTCCATCAGCTGAGGATCAAAGGGAGGGTCTCCCAGGATCTTCTCACCCGGCGGGTCGATTTCGTAGTGCAGGTAGGGCCGACCTGACAGGTCGATCACGGCCTCGACGAGAGCTTCATCTAGAGGCACCCGGATTGAAGCGAAGCGACGAACACCTTCCTTGGAACCAAGCGCCTCTCTGAGAACCGAACCCAACAGAATGCCGGTGTCCTCGACGGTGTGGTGGGCGTCGATATCGAGGTCGCCCTCGGTCCTCACACGCAGGTCAAGGCCGCCGTGGCGACCGATCTGGTCCAACATGTGATCGAAGAACGGGATTCCCGTGGAGCAGTCGCTGGTGCCGTCACCATCGATCTCCATCGAGATCTCGATCTTCGTTTCCTTGGTGTCCCTTGAGCTGGATGCTTGGCGACTCATGGCTCAAGCGTCCCACAATTGGCCGTCGCCGCCCAGAACGTCCCGCAACTGGGTGAGGAACTCCCCATTCTCTTCCGGGGTTCCAACTGTGACCCTCAGGCACCCATCGAGACGGTCCCAACCCGAACAGTTGCGGACCATCACCGAACGTTCGACGAGTTCATGCCAGACCGCATCGCCATCGATGTCGGTGGGTCTGAACAACACGAAGTTCGACTCCGATGGCCAGTACTCAAGGGGCATCTTGGCGAACTCCGCCATGATCCGGCCTCTCTCTTCGACCAGCGTCGCGACCCGTGCGGCCATCGCCTCAGCGTCGTCGAGTGCCAACTCGCCGGCCCGTTGTTTGATGGCATCGAGGTGATAGGGCAACACCACGGCGCTGATCGCGTCGATCACCCAGGTCGGGCCGATTGCGTAACCCAGCCTGAGGCCTGCCAAGGACCAAGTCTTGGAGAAGGTGCGTGAAACCAGGATCGAGCGTTCTTCGGACACCAGCGAGAGCGATGACCATCGAGCGAACTGGCCATACGCCTCATCAACCACCAGCAGTGCCCCGACCGACTCCGCAGCATCGAGCAGCGCGACGATGGTGTGTTCGTCCTCGATGAGACCAGTCGGGTTGTTCGGCGAACAAACGAATATCACCGACGGACGATCCTGCTCCACGGTCCGCAGGACCGCATCCAAATCGATGGTGAAATCGTCGTTGCGCTCGACCTGAATGACATCGGTTCCGGTGATCCGGGCGATATGGCTGTGCAACTGATAGGTCGGCTCGATGGTCAGAACCGATCGACCCGGACCGCCGTAGGTCAGACAGACGCTCTGGAGGACCTCATTTGATCCATTTGCGACAAGAACATTGTTCATGTCAATGAGTCCGCCAACCAGGTGTTGTTCGGACTCAGCGATCTTGGAGCGCAACGCCGAAGCGGCACGGTCTGGGTAACGATTCCAGGCGATGTCTTTGACTGCGGCTGCGAGCGCATCGACGAAGCGCTCCGGCGGAGCCTCGGGCGCCTCGTTGGTGTTGAGGCGAACCTTCACGTCCACTTGGGGTGAGTGATATCCCTTTGCGAGCGCAAGTGAGTCGCGTGGAGTTGGTCGTGTCATTTCGATTCTCCGTTGCGGTTCTCACCCTGTTGGAGGATCCGTTGACGTAACCGAATGGACTCGGCGTGGGCTGCGAGTCCCTCGGTGTCTGCGAGGACCGCCGCGTTCTCGGCTACGCCTTGGATATAGCTAGACGGCGAGACCTCGATGATGTGGTGGTGCTTCAAGAAATCATCGACGGTCAAAGCGGATGCGAAGCGTGCAGATCCGTGAGTGGGTAGGACGTGGCTCGGTCCAGCGACGTAGTCACCGATCGACGCCGGTGACCACTGCCCGACGAATATGGCTCCTGCATTTCGAACCACTTGCGCCATCTGTTCCGCGCCTTTGCACATGAGCTCCAGATGCTCGGGTGCGATCAGGTCGCTGACTGCCAAGGCGGCTTCTGGTGAATCGACGAGTGCCACGTATCCGCCCTCGGCGAAAGTCGCTGCTATGTCCTCGCTACGTGGCGACGCTTCGACCATCGTGGTGATCTCAGCGACCACAGCATCAGCGAACGCTTCGTCCCAAGTGATCAGCCACGCGAGTCCATCCGGGCCGTGTTCAGCCTGCAATATGACGTCCACCGCGGCGAGCCGTGGGTCCGTAGTCGCATCCGCGATGACGACCACTTCGCTGGGCCCGGCGAACGCGGCGGCTATGCCGACCTTGCCGGCCACTTCTTGTTTGGCGATGGCAACGTATTTGTTACCGGGACCACAGATCACGTCTACGGGCGCAACGCTGTGGGTACCGAACGCGAGGGCTCCGATTGCTTGGGCTCCGCCGACGGAATACACCTCGGTCACTCCGGCCAGGGCCGCCGCCGCCAGGGTCGACACCGGGACCGACCCGGTTGTGCGATCAGGCGGAACGCACAACGCAACCTCGGAGACTCCAGCGACCAAGGCCGGAACAGCGGTCATGAGCACTGTCGACGGATATTCGGCACGGCCACCGGGCACATAGCAGCCGACCCTGTCAACGGGTCGGCGACTCGAGGAGATCGATATCCCATCGGAGGAGTGCTGGACCGGTGGAGTGAGCTGAGCTCTGTGGTGATCAGCAATGCGATCGCGTGCTGTCTCCATCGCTTGGCGAACTTCGGGCGGGAGCGAGTCGAGTGCGCCCTGAATCACATCCGGTGACACACGGATGGATTCGAGATCGACTCCATCGAACTTCGCTGTCAGTTCGAGCAGAGCCTCATCACCACGTTCCCTGACATCAGAAAGGATCTGTCGGACGGCCTGCACCGGCCCATCCTCATCAACTACAGGTCGAGGCAGACGTCCGACGAAATCGTCAACTCCACGGAGGTCCAAGCGGTTCAGCACGTTCGCAACGGTAGTTAGAATGAGCCGAAGCGGCTAGCTGGTTCCCCCCCCAACGAGCTCGGCTTGCCAGCCGTCAGATGTCGTTGAGTCGTGCTAAACCCTCGCAGGTGAGCATCCACGCCGATCTGACCTCGATCATGTCGACTTTCGACCAGATACTTGAACGCCTCGACGAATCGGCGAAGGAGGTTTCAGGTGGCCCTAAAGAAGATGTGGTTGCCGACCTCTACGAGGTGGAACGTCACCTTCGACAGGCCCAGCGTCGCCTGAAACGGGCCATCGACTATCTGGAAACCTCTTGAAATTAACGATAGGACCCGACATCACCTGTGAGACCTGATCTCGAGGCGATGACAACGCCTCGGAGCGAGTTTTTGGGTGTGAGGCTTCTCGACTCAGACCGTCACAGAGAGTAGTTTTCTACGAAACCAGGTTCCCGCCACCTGGTTGATGACGGCCACAGGGCTCCCGCCGCCCGGGCCGTCCGGACCGACGCCCTTCGGGGCGTCGTGTCTGTTTTCGGGTGGTTTCACAAAGCTGCTGACGGACAGAAATCGGCTAGAACGCACGCCCCGCAGTTGGGCTTACGGGCAAAGCACACACGCCGGCCATGGAGGATCAACCTGAGACTGAAATCGCCTCGTTCGGCCATGGGAACCATCGGGTTGAGTTCCATCTCGACCTTCACGGGATCGGTTTCCTCAGTGAGCCCAAGGCGTTTGGAGAGTCGAAGAACGTGGGTGTCAACGGGTAGTCCCGGCAATCCGAGCGCCTCGGCCCGCACCACATTGGCGGTCTTTCGCCCAACGCCCGGCAACGCCACTAGGTCCTTCATCGCTCCGGGTACTTCGCCACCGTGCAACTCCACCAGAGCGTTAGCCATGCCCATGATGCTGCGTGTCTTCGCCTTGTAGAAACCGGTCGAATGCACCAGTTCTTCCACCTCAGAAGGGTCTGCCGCCGCAAGGTCCTCTGGGGTCGGAAACCTCTCGAAAAGAGCCGGGGTCACCATGTTCACCCGCTTGTCGGTTGATTGGGCCGACAAGATGGTGGCGGTCAACAACTCGAAGGCGTTCCTATGGTCGAGTTCACAGATCGCTTCGGGGTATTCGTCCTTGAGCCGCTCGTTCGTCAGGCGTGCCCTGCCCTTGGGGGAACGGGGACGGAACTCTCTGTGGGATGACTTTGGCTCTGCTCCGGACATCTGTGCCGACGGTAGTCTGTGGCGCAGATGTCACCCACAACGCCGCCGGAACTCCGGTGGGTCTCCCCCGCTGACGACAGCATCGACGCTGCAATGGCTATCGAGGGTTTGGTTCGCGTCAGGTCCCTGTTCCAGATGCGTCGACCACTCCCCCTCGATGATGACCTGGTTGCAGCGACCAGACAGGTGGCCCTGCGTTCGTTTCGACCAGGACTCGACGATGGCGCGTTCCTTCGGGTCAACAATCGGGCCTTCGAGTGGCATCCTGAACAGGGCGGTTGGACCACTGAGGATCTCGCGTCGCACATGGCTGAGCCCTGGTTCGACCCCGATGGGTTCTTGGTCCACGAATCCGACGGGGTTGTTGACGGATTCTGTTGGACAAAGGTCCACCCTGCGACTGACAGCGATCCGGCCATGGGTGAGATCTATGTAATCGCGGCTGATCCGAGCACCCACGGCACGGGGCTTGGGCGAGCACTCACAGTGGAGGGACTTGAGCACCTCGCCCGAGCCGGACTGAAGGTCGGGATGCTCTATGTGGAGCACGACAACCTGCCCGCGGTCCGCCTCTACGAGCGACTCGGTTTCACCGTCGATCACGTTCATGCTGCCTATGCGCAGTCCTCCGATTCGTTGGATGGTGGCCGGTGAGGTCGCTCTATGACTTGGAAGTCGACCAGTGGGCGGAGCTGCTCGACGATGAGCCCACATACCGACGTGAGCAGATCTGGGACGGAATCCACGCCCAACATCGTGATATCGAGGACCTGACGAGTCTTCCCAAAGCTCTCCGGGAACGGCTGGCCGCTGAGACTCCGCGTGGCCTGGAGTTGGTCACCGAGTCGGTCAGCGACGGCGGAGACACGATCAAGTTCTTGTGGGAACTTCGCGACGGTTCACGGATCGAAACGGTGCTGATGCACTATCGGGAACGATCCACGGTGTGCGTCTCGTCCCAGGCCGGATGTGCAATGGCATGCTCGTTCTGCGCGACCGGTCAGGCCGGGTTCACCCGACATCTGAGCACCGGCGAGATCGTGGAACAGGTTGTTCGTGCCCAACAGCGCGCGGATCTCGACAGCACATCAGGTCAGCCACGTCGGGTGTCCAACATCGTTTACATGGGCATGGGCGAACCGTTGGCCAATTTCGATTCGACGTTGGCGGCGGCCCATCGGATCCGCGATCACCTGGGCATAGGGGCACGCCATCAGACGATCTCCACTGTCGGGATCATTCCGGGCATAAAGCGTTTGGCCGCAGAACCGCTGCAAGTCGGACTCGCGGTGTCGCTGCACGCGGCGAACAACGATCTGAGGAACTCTCTCGCTCCGATCAACAAGCGTTACCCGCTCGAGGATTTGATGGATGCGTGTGCCGAGTACATCGACGCCACCCACCGCCGGTTGAGTTTCGAATGGGCGATGATCGAGGGGGTCAACGATTCACAGCGCGACGCTGACGAACTCGCTCACCTGGCAAGGCCACTCGGCGCGCACGTGAACCTCATTCCTTTGAACAGGACTCCGGGATACCCGACTTCTGGTTCCCCGGCTTCGGTGATCAAGGACTTCGTCCGCCGATTGGAGGACCAAGGAGTGAATGTGACTGTCAGAGACACACGAGGCTCCGACATTGACGCGGCGTGTGGACAGCTGAAGACCGCTTCGGTGGAAATGCCGACTCGTCGAAGAGTTCGCGACTGAGCTTCACAGCGGCATGACGGTCCGACTTAAGGAGCCGCATCGCTAGGTGCAACACTGCACGGATGCCACAGCGACGGTATTACAACCCGCATCTGCCTCAGACACTCGTCATCGCCCAGATCCTGTTGTACATGAACGCTGTGTTCGGCGCTCTTGACGTGCTCCAGGTCTCGCTCGACACCCGTGTGTCATATTCGGGCGTCGGCAAACTGATTCTCATCGCTTCGGTGGCCGCTCAGGTCTTCGGAGCCTATGGAGTCGCCAACGAACGCAAGGTCGGCTACCAAATCGCCGTGCTCGCTTCGTTCATGCCTCTGATCGGCCGAATCATCTCGGTCATCCAGGTCGGAGCGAGCATTAGTGGCAACCTTCGCTTCATCCTGCTGGGCGGGAGCATTCTCAACGTCCTCTTCGAGTACGCGTTGATCGCGTTGCTGTTGCATCCGATGTCGGCCAATCACCAAAAGGTCTGGTTCAGGTAGAACCTGTGATCGCCATCTACAGGAATGGCCCGACAGACTCATTTCGGGCCATTATCAGTCGATGGCGACTGAAATCTCAGGCATCTCAGGACTGAAAGAACTCATCGGAACCCATCTCGGGTATTCCGACTGGATGGAGATCACCCAGGAAAGGGTCAATCAGTTCGCTGATGCCACCGGCGACCACCAGTGGATCCACACCGACCCTGAAAAAGCCAAGGATGGTCCTTTCGGTGGGACTATCGCCCACGGCTACCTGACCTTCTCCCTCGGGCCGGCTCTGTTTCCGTCCATCGCCACCGTTTCCGGTATCAAGATGGGTGTCAACTATGGAGCCAACAAGGTGCGGTTCTTGTCTCCTGTGAAGGTCGGGGCGAGTATCCGCCTGGGTGCCGAACTCTCCGCTCTCGAAGAACTGCCAGGAAATGGCGCTCAGGTCTACATGACCTTCACCTTCGAGATCGAGGGCAGTGACAAGCCTGCTGCGGTTGCCGAGATCATCTTCCGCTACTACGAGTGACATTGCTCCACAGCTCTTGATCCAATGATTCCGAGAGCGCCCATCGTCGTCGCGGTTGCGATGGCCGTTATCGCCGCTGGTTGTTCGAGCCTGTCGGTTTCGAAGAAGCCCAGCAACGGCAACAGGTCATCAGACAAGTCATCGTTGGATTGGCACCAATGCGACGTTGGCGACGGCCTCGAATGCGCTGACCTGGCCGTCCCGTTGGACTGGACGAACCCTGACGGCGAGACGATCGAACTCGCCGTCGCCCGGCGACGGGCTTCTGGTGATCGAACGGGTTCTCTACTCATGAACCCGGGGGGTCCCGGAGGTTCGGGACTCGAACTACTCACTTATGCGCCGTCGACACCATTGATTTCAGAACACTTCGATCTGGTCAGTTGGGATCCTCGCGGTGTGGGGCGGTCGACGTCGCTGCGCTGCGGTTCGGACATGTCCGATTTGTTCGAAAAGGATCCCGACCCCGACACCGCGGCCGAGCGTTCCGAACTCGAAAAGGCAGCGCAAGCAGTCTCGACAGAATGTGCCGAGTTGGATTCTGCGTTGCTGGCCCATATGCGAACTGAGGACACAGCGAGAGATCTCGAGGCGCTCCGAGTGGCTCTGGGATCCGAGAAGCTCAACTATTTGGGCTTCTCCTATGGCACTCATATCGGCCAGGTCTACGCCGCCCTGTTCCCTGACAACGTCGAAAAGATGGTGCTCGACGGCATAGTCGATCCGCTCGAGACCTTCACCGAGTTCCTGCTTGGCCAAACGGCAGCATTCGATGCTGCGCTGGTTCGCCAATCGCAGGAATGCGCCGACGCCGGTAAGGCGAGATGCGGCGTCAGTGATCTTCTAGGTGCATTCGACACAGTGAAGGCCACTTCCGAGGAATCACCTATCGAGGCCTCTGGCGGTGCCGTCGGACCAGCGGAAGTTGCCATGGCCGGTGTGACATCGGCTTATCAGGCGCACGGTTGGAAGGTGCTCGGTCCAGCGCTCAGGGACGCCATGGACGGTGATGGTTCCACGATCAGGGCGATCTCAGATAGTTACCAGGCCATGGCCGACTATGCGCCTTACGCAGCTGTGGTCTGTTCCGACGGACCTACACCAGCGGATGTCGAGGAGTTCCGAGCATTCGAGGCCAAAGCGAAGGAGATCTCGCCGCGCTTCGGTGGATCTGTCGCCAATGAGCTATTGCCATGTGCAACCTGGCCGGTTCGAAATTCTGAGTCCACCAAGGTCGACATCGATCTGTCGATCCCAATTCTGTTGATAGCGAATACGGGTGACCCGGCCACGCCGTTCACGAGTGCCCAGCGCGTTCATGATCGCATCCAACAATCTGTACTCGTTGTGGTCGATATCGATGGCCACACCGCGTTCGGTTCCGACAAGTGTGTGAATCAGATCGTCGAGAACTATCTGGTTCGTTCCGAGGTGCCATCTGAGAACAAGGTGGAATGTTGAGCGGATCAACGCCACCTCCAGCGATCTCTGGTTCAGATGAAGGAACGGTTTCATTCAATTTGGCCGCTGTGCACGAGACGGTGGAGTCAGCCGTTGGCCAACGCGACTGCATCGTCTGGGGCAACCGCAGGTTCACCTATTCCGAGGTCGGGGATCGAAGTCGACGTTTCGCTAATCACCTAATCGAATCGGGGTTGGGAACTGTTGCCGATCGCGGCACCTTGGATCCGTTCTCCAGCGGACAGGACCACATCGCTCTCTACCTGCACAACTCGAATGAATACCTCGAGGCGATGCTAGGAGCGTTCAAGGCGCGGACGGTCCCCTTCAACGTGAACTATCGATACGTCGCTGACGAACTGCGTTACGTGCTGCTCGACGCCAACGCCAAAGGCATCGTGTTCCATTCACAGTTCGCACCAGTGCTCGACTCTGTTCGTGGCGATATGCCCGAGTTGAGCGTGCTGTTACAGGTGCCCGACGACTCAGACACTCCCCTCCTGCCCGGAGCGCAGTGGTACGAGGAAGCGCTCGAAGCCCAGTCGCCGACGCTCGACCCTGCGATCACCGGGAGCTGGTCCGGTGAAGACCTGTACATGCTCTACACCGGTGGGACGACGGGTTCGCCTCGTGGCGTCATCTGGCGACAGGACGACATATTTGCAGCAGCAATGGGAGGCAGACGTCTGGATACCAACCAGCCGTGGGCGTCCTATGAGGAGATCCGCTCGAACGCCCGTCATGACGGTGCGGTGGTCATGCCCTCGTCGCCGCTGATGCACGGTGCTGCTCATTGGCTCGCTTTCGTGGCGTTCGCCAACGGCAACACGATCGTGATGCCACCGAACACCGCTGCCTTCGATGCTTGCCAGACTCTCGACACCATCGAGTCACATGGCGTGAATGTCTTGATGATCGTGGGTGACTCATTCGGTCGACCACTGGTTGAAGCTCTAGAAGCGGAACCTCGTTTCGTTGATTCGCTGCTCGTGATCGTCTCCGGTGGAGCTGTCTTGTCGGCTGGCATCAAGCAGCGACTTACAACCGCCCTCCCGAACACGATGGTGCTCGACGGGCTGGGCGCGTCCGAGACCGGAACGCAGGCCAGTCATTTGACTGCCCCGGGACAAGAAGCAACAAGTGGAGTCTTCGTACCAACTGCAGGTGCGACCGTGCTGTGTGGCGATCGAACCAGGGTTCTTTCACCCGGCGATCAAGAAGTCGGTTGGCTGGCCCAAACTGGACGTATCCCTCTTGGCTATCTGCACGACCCGGATCGCAGTAGCGAGCGGATGGTGACCATCGATTCACAGCGCTTCGCCCTCACCGGTGACCGTGCGAGACTCCTCGAAGATGGACGTATCGAGTTGAAGGGCCGGGACTCGTCGGTGATCAACACTGGTGGAGAGAAGGTCTTTGCCGAAGAGGTCGAATCCGCCTTATTGACACACTCGGATCTGAGGGATGCGATCGTGATAGGTATGCCTTCTCCAACCTGGGGTCAACGAGTCGTAGCGGTAATCGAAACATCGCCATCGACGAATCCTTCAGACGAAGAGATTCTCGACACCGCCGGTCAGTCCATATCCCGGTTCAAGCTCCCCAAAGCAATCATCCGGGTCGACCACATAGAACGATCAGCCGCTGGTAAGCCCGACTATGCATGGGCAAAGCAGATCGTGACCAGAGAACTTCCCAACGAGTCATAACGTGAGCAAGTGATGAACCCAAGCGCCCCAACAGATCCACGGTCTCTGATTCCCCGCAGTGACGAGCCACTTCCAGAGGGAGATGACAAGACCCTTGCTGTGCAAGCCATGTTCGATGTGATCGCACCCCGTTATGACCTGGTGAACAGAGTGATGACATTCCGTATGGATGTGGGTTGGCGCCGTCGAGCGGTGTCGAGTTTGGGGCTCACGCCCGGATCTGTCGTTCTCGATCTGGCATGTGGCACCGGGGACTTGTCATTCGATCTTGTTGATCGTGGACTGAAGCCAATTGGTTTGGATCTCAGTCACGGCATGTTGAGTTCCGCTCCACGACCTTTCGCCCGTGTGCAGGGCGACGGATCCGCTATGCCTTTCGGCAATGGGTCACTCGACGGTGCGGTTTGTGGATTCGCCATGCGCAACTTCACGGACCTCGATGGAACTTTCCGCGAGTTGGCCAGGACCGTACGACCCGGTGGACGCATCGTGTTGTTGGAGGTCGCCACTCCCCCGAACCCGCTGCTCCGATTCGGGCACAGCATCTACTTCGGCAAGGTGGTTCCGGTAATCGGCGGAATCCTCTCCGACGGCAACGCGTATCGATATCTTCCTCGGTCGGTCGCCTATCTTCCCGAGCCCGACGAAATGATCGAGTCGCTCACCGACGCTGGATTCCGCGACGTTGAACGGACCCTGCTCTCGGTGGGCATAGCCCAGATGATCACCGGCACCAGAGACTGAAGTGTCGACCACGCTCACTGCTCGTTCGACTCCTGAACCAGATCCGGGTCCCCCGCCGTCAGGGTCGATCATTTCGGCGTTCTGTAGCGCTCGACGGTCCTTGTGGGGCCTCGGAGTAGCTCTGCGGATAGACGTTCCCGCTCCGTGGAACCAGAACTTGTCAGTGGTAGCTGAGGCGCTCGCCCAGATCGAATGCAGCGATGACGTGGACGCACCAGCTAGCGGCCCGGTCGCCTTTGCAGCACTGCCCTTTGACACCAATGAGCCCGGGCAGTTCATCGTCCCTGTGGAACTTCATGGTGCCAACTCCGAGGGCCAACGGTGGGTCACAGTCATTGAAGACAGCGACACTCCGGGTGAAGCTGTATCGACACCGGTCCTTGAGCCTCGTGAGATCTCGGTTAGCTCCGCTGTTGACCCCGTGGCGTGGTGCTCGACGGTCGAAGAAGCCCGAGCAAGGATTCTGCGGGGAGATATGACCAAGGTGGTGCTGAGCCGCCAGATCCTTGTCGACACTGATCAACCAATTGACGCTGCGACGTTGTTCAACCGCCTCCGTGGTCTGTACCCCGATTCCATGAGCTACGCGGTCGATGGATTCCTCGGTGCTAGTCCCGAGTTGCTCGTCTCACGTATCGGTGAAGTTGTGCGTGCCCACCCAATGGCCGGAACCACTCCACGAAGCGGTGACCCGGCCATCGACCAACAGGCCGCTGCGGCGCTCATCGCATCTGACAAGAACCGGGTGGAGCATCAGATCACGATCGATATGGTCCACGAGTCCTTGCTGCCATGGTGTTCCTATCTTGATGCTGAACCGACTCCATCAGTGGTGGCTGCCGGTCCTGTGCAACATCTGGCCACCTTGGTCGAAGGGCGGCTCTCTCAACCTGTCCCGTCTGTGCTCGATCTGGTCAGTGCGCTCCATCCAACTCCAGCTGTGGGTGGATGGCCTGTTGCGCCGGCGTTGGATCTGATCGCCGAACTCGAGCCAATTGGCCGCGGCCGATACGCAGGACCCGTCGGTTGGGTGGACTCCCGCGGGAACGGCGCGTTCGCGGTCGGGGTCAGATCAGCTCAATTGACAGATAACCAAGCAAGCCTGTTCGCCGGTGTGGGAATAGTCGCCGATTCGGATCCGGTGTTGGAGCTCGAGGAAACACGAACGAAGGCTCGAGCTCTGCTCCAAGCAATCGTCATGGTCTGACTGGAACCACGCTGCGAGGTGGCCCCGACGCTGCGGGCCTCAGATATCAGGCACTTCCGCGCCGACAGTTTCCTGCGCCCAGAGTTCACGCAGACGATCAAGGACTGCGGTCACTTCGGCGAAGCCGGCGAAGTGACCCTGGCCCATACGGACTCGGAGTTCGCCGCGCTGCAGACGGGCCGCCTGATGGTGTCCGTGGCTCGGTGGAACGATCGTGTCGCTCAGGCCCTGCCACACAACGACTGGGGGCTCCACCTCGTCCAAACGGAAACCCCAGTGTCGAGAGAACAAGGCGAGGTCGTGTCCAACTGATCGGAGGTCCTTGGCGGAGATCAGGTCGTGGAGGAACATCGCCTTGAAGTTCGGATCATTGAGCACAGGACGGTCGGCTAGTCCGAGGAATCGAGCGTATGCGCCGAATACCGGGTCTGCCACGGGTGACGCGACGGACACGACCTTCCCTACAGCCGATCCCATCGGTGAGCGGAGTACCTCAAACGCAGGAGCAGCGAAGCGCAAGGCCCTGGTCCATGAGAAGACCGCATCGGGGCCACGAACCGGGCCGAAGCCGCCGAGGATGGACGCCGCTACCACCCGATCAGCCATGTGATGGGCCACCGAAAGCGTGTAGGGGCCACCGCCGGACAGACCGACCACAGCGAAGCGCTCAATCCCCAACGAATCGGTTAGAACCTCGATGTCTGGCCCGAATTCCTTGATGCGGTGGTAGTAGTGGTTGGTGGATCGCCCTGTACCGGGACGTTCAACGCCAATGACACGGAACCCGTGTTGCAATGCCGCTTCATCGATCTTGGGTGGAATCTGGAATCTGGATCCAGGCGTTCCGTGGAACCACAGGACAGTGTCGCCATCTGGGTGGCCGAACTCCGCCCAACCAAGCTCTCTTCCGGGAGCGACCTCACATTCCCCCATCGCTCTCGCTGCGGGAGGCCGTATCTCCGAGTTCAGTTGGTCTTCCACCCGTTCTCCATTCGGTAACACAGGGTCACACCAGACCCGTCGAGGATTTTAGTTGAGGTCCAACTCGAAGGTCACAGAAGACTCGACTGCATCCACGACCGCGCTGTTCAACTCTCCGTGGAGTTCGCGGTTGCCCTTGCGCGAACAGTCGACAACGACGACCCTTGCACCGCCTCGTGACAGTCCGCCAACCATGGCCGCCTGAGCGCCGGTACGTGATGACACCCGTTCCGCCGGAATCCCGTGTGCTTCGCACAGCTTCACCAGATCAACATCATGTGGAGTTCCGAACAGAGACTCGAAGGTTCCCGAGTCAACTTGTTCGCTGACCGGGAGCATCGAGAAAATCCCACCTCCGTTGTTGTCCAGCACCACGATCAACAAGTTCAGATTCCGGTTACGCAGACCAATCAGAGCGTTGGAGTCGTGCAGGAACGCGAGGTCACCGATCAATAGCGCGGTGGGTGCCCCATCGAGCGCCGCTCCGACGGCCGTCGACACGACGCCATCAATTCCGTTGGCGCCACGGTTGGCGATGACGCTCAAGGTGTTTCGACCCGGGGCGAACCATTCGGCGTCACGCACGGGCATCGAGGACGACAACACGACGGTTCCCTCGTCATTGAGGAGTGCGAACAGATCCACGACAACGCCCGGTTCGGTTGCCTCGGGGTGGCTGCCGAGCACCCTGTCAATGGCCTCGAGAGCCACCCGTTCAGCATCGATCCAGGACTGACGCCAGCCCGGATCGACACAAGGTTCGACCACAGACCTGAGTTGCTCGCATGCGACTGCGGTGGAGACGACTCGCTGTTCTTTGAATACACGGTCGGGGTCAGCGAGATGCCCACTCGAATCGAATCCGATCAGTTTCGCTCCGCTCGTCGCGATCCAACGATTCAGTGCCTTCGAAGCAAGCAGTCCCCCGATGCGGATCACGACCTCGGGTCTGCGTGAAGCAGCGAACTCATCAGATCGCAACAAGGAGTCGAACGCAGTCACGCAACCAAGAACTTCGATACGGCATCCCGAGATTCCATCGGCGAATACCGGCCATCCGAGTTGTTCTGCCAAGAGGTGGACAGCGGCCACATCCTGTCGGGACTGAGCCGCGCGTGGTCCTGTGACGATCACGCCTCGACGGCCCGAGATTGCTGCGCCGAACTCGACCAAATCAGCTTCGTGAAGTCCGTCCTGGGAGCCGAGCAGAACTTCACCTGGCAACAATGCGTCCAAGCCCCCGCTAGAGGCTTGAGTTGCGCATTCGGGAAGCTCACCTGGGTGACCAACAAGCGGTTCACGGAACGGAAGGTTCAAATGAATGGGTCCGGGCCGAACCCCGGTCGCGTTAGACCAAGCGCGTCGCGCCAGGTCACGCCATTCGTTGCGTCCAGCCCCACGAGGGACCTCCGCATCGTGGAACCACCGGACTGCCACTCCGTAGAGGTCGATCTGTTCAATGGTCTGCGGGGCACCCACGTGACGTAGTTCTGGCGGTCGATCAGCAGTGAGCACCAGCAGTGGGACGTTGGCCAAACCGGCCTCGACAACCGCCGAATGGAATTCTGTAGCAGCGGTTCCACTTGTGCACAGCATGGCAACCGGTCGCCGTGAGCTCAACGCTGCGCCGAGGGCCATGAACGAGGCCGATCGCTCGTCTTGATGGACATGGACCTCGATGCGGTCGTCGCGGTGGAACGCTAGAGCCATAGGGGTGGATCGCGAGCCGGGGCTGATCATCACATCGGTCAGACCGAGTCGTGCCCACTCGTCCACCAAGGTCGCAGCAAAAGTCGCCGCTATATCTGCCCTGGCCTGGTCTGCCCCGTCGCCCTCGATCGATGCACTCGAGGGGGGTGCATCCGGTGCCAGCGTCATAGCTTCTGCACCCCGTATATCGACTTCGTGGGTTCCGTCCGACACGGTTGGATCTGACATGGGGGACCAAGCCTACGGTGTATGGGCGTGGACCTCGAAGTGAAACTGAACGCGGAGAGTGTTCCGCTGCACCGGAGGACACTTCGCAACGACGCTCCGAGTGGGCTCAACTCCACTGATAGCGCGGGTTTCGACTCGGTCCAGATCGTGTTTCTGCACGGTTTCTCCCAGACCGGTGGGTGCATGGGACCGGTGGCCGAATTGCTCGGTTCGCGCTCCGGCTATTCCGAAGGTGCTATCGCCACCAGAGGTTCTGAACTGCACTTGGCAGTCAATATCGTGTCGCTCGATCTCCCCGGGCACGGCCAGAGCGCGGGCGTTCAATGTGGTGATCTGTGGAGCGCTGCCGACCTGGTTGCCTCGAGTATGGATCCAGCGATACTCATCGGCTATTCGATGGGAGCACGGGTCGCCCTACACGTCGCGCTCAGGTATCCCCAGAGCGTGAAGGCGCTGGTTCTCATTGGAGCCACCGCCGGTATCGAGGATCCACATGACAGAGAATCCCGGTTGAATTCTGACCAACTTCTCGCGTCTCGCCTCGAAACGATCGGCGTAGAACAGTTCGCCGAAGAGTGGCTCCAACAGGATCTGTTCAAACATCTGCCTGACTGGGCGCGATTCCTAGAGGAGCGACGTCAGAACCAGGTTGCCGGGCTCGGATCGAGCCTCCGTCAATGTGGAACCGGCGCAATGGATCCACTGTGGTCACGACTCCACGAGATCGATTGTCCTGTGCTTGTGCTAGCCGGCGAACTAGACCACAAGTTCCGCGATCTGGGGATCAGGATCGCCCAGGAAGTTGGTGACAACGCAACCTTCGAGGTGATTGCAGGCGCTGGTCACTCGACGCATCTCGAGCAGCCATCAGCGACAAGTTCTGCAATCACCGAGTTCATAGACAACGTGACGTAGCAGCCATACGAACCGGGAAGGCAACCAGATCAGGTGTTCACCTCGCCGATGGAGTCATCAGGCGCCCAGCACCAACCCGGCCGCCAACAGAACGGCGAAGATCATCTGGACCATCCCGGTGCGGCCCAGCACCGCGATCAGTTCCTTTCCCCTAGCACCAGTCAGAACCGAGGTCACGGGATCTCTGGCTGGGATCACGGCGACGAATGCAAGTGCCCCGAACGGTCGAGAGGACGTTCCGGCAATGATCGGGACCATCAGGAACGGCAGAACCGTCAAGGCCACATAGAGATACCGGGTGGATCGGTCTCCGATCTTCACTGCGAGAGTGCGTTTACCGCTTTGGGTGTCGCTATCAATGTCGCGCAGGTTGTTCACGACGAGAAGCGCAGTTGCCAGCGAACCGGTCGCAATGCCACAGAGAACTGCAATCAAAGAAACCGAACCGACCTGGACATAGAACGATCCAACGGTTGCAACAAGGCCGAAGAATACGAACACGAACAACTCCCCGTAGCCCGCGTATCCATACGGGCTCGGCCCACCTGTGTAGAACCAGCCTGCAGCGATAGCGGCTATGCCCACGAACACCAGCCGCCAGTCGACCCAGATCACCAGAGGCAACCCGCACAGCGCCGTCAGCGCGAACGCCACCAGCATCGCTGCCTTCACCTTGGAGGGTTCGACAAGTCCGTTGCCGACGAGTCGCACCGGACCCGATCGTGACCCCGGATCATCGGTGCCGCGAATTCCGTCGCTGTAGTCGTTTGCGTAATTGGTCGCGATCTGGACAAACAACGCGACCCCGAGCGCACAAGCAAAGATCCATAGGGAGAACTCGGGGGTTGCTGCAGCGGTCCCCAACACGACGGGTGCAATTGCTGCTGGCAGGGTCCTGGGACGCGCTCCGAGCCAATACAGCTTCCATGGGGGCGTCGAGGCCGCGACCGCGTTTGCGGGAGGTTGGCTCATGGTCCAGATCCTAGGTAGAGGGTATGTATCTAGCGAAGAATGCACACCGGTGATCCTTCGGATGGCAGGCTTGAGCCATGGGGTCTCTGATAGCGCTCGACATCAACGGTTCGGCGTCATTCGTTCAGTCGTTGACGAGGATCTGGGAAGCAGGTGACGCAGTTCTCCCCTTGGACCTCCGAGCGCCGCGGGACTACTTGGATTCAATCCTCGCGCAGTTGAAGCCCTCCGCAATCGAGAACTCCGAAGGTGTTCGTTACTCGCTCGGCGACGGCGTTCCGACCGACGATGACGACGCGTTGGTGATTGCCACTTCGGGAACGACGGGGCGACCCAAGGGTGTGGTTCACAGTCATCGGTCGATGCAGGCGGCAGCAGAACTGACCGCTTCTGCAACTTCGACCGATGCAACGAGTCACTGGCTGGCGTGCCTCCCGTTGTCGCACATCGGCGGGTTCTCAGTTATCCCACGAGCGCTCACGGCCGGGGCAGAACTAACCGTCCATCCTGACTTCAGACCGGCACGAATCGACCGGGCCTTGAAACAAGGGGCGACCCATGTCTCGCTAGTTCCGACGGCTCTGGCCCGGATAGATCCCACTCCGTGGCAGGTCATCTTGTTGGGTGGCAGTGCGATTCCGAGCAATCGTCCGGCCAACAGCATCGCGACATACGGGATGACAGAAACGGGCGGCGGTGTCGTATACGACGGCATCGCACTACCCGGTGTGGATGTCCGAGTCGGTGGCGATGACCTGATCGAGATTCGCTCCCCCACCTTGGCACGGGGCTACCGCTGCGTTGACCCAGCCAATCAGGAGTACCCAACTGCTCTGACGCCACTCGCCCTCACCGACGACGGGTTCATGCGCACCACCGATCTGGGATCAATAGACCCGACTGACGGCGCTCTGACCATCCATGGACGCCTTGATGATCTGATCATCACTGGTGGCGTGAAGGTCTGGCCCGAACCGGTGGAGCAAATTCTGAGATCGCATTCTTTGGTCTCAGACTGTGCTGTCGTCGGTCGGAACGATCCCGAGTGGGGACAAGTCGTGGTTGCTGTTGTCGTGGCCCAAGACGAGACCACACCTCCCAACCTCGATGAGCTCCGCGAGTTGGTCAAGGGTCGTCTGCCCTCTCCATACGCACCCAAGGACCTGGTGCTCACTGATGCGATCCAACGGACAGTGACCGGAAAGCTGCGCCGTTCCGAACTGTTGGATTGAACCAAGATGCATCACTGTGCTCGGCCAGTCGAAGGAGAATTCTCCGTCGGTGGTGACAAACTGTACGTTTTGGCCTTGGAACCGTGGCGTCACTGGCAGACAATGGAACCGAGCATTAGTGGAACCGAGCATTAGAAACTGATGAATCGGGAAATGGAAGACGACATCAACGATCCGATCTCTCACGGGAGCGCCCGCGAGTCCGAAGATGCTGAGCATCAGCCGGCGTCTGATGGCACACCTGATCAGTCGCTACGTGTCGAGTTCGACCACATCGGTCTTGCATTCCCGCATCCGACCGACACATGGCCCCTGCTGGCCGGAGCATTGGGTGGCCGATTCGTGGCCAGCGGCAGAGGCCCGGGATATGGGTGGTCCCAGATGGCTTTCGCCAACGGGTTCAAGATCGAGGGCATCCATCCCGAAGAATCAAGCGACGGCTCCGAGCATGCTTTCGTCCAGACGTTCATCGATCAACACGGTGCTGGACCCCACCATCTGACCTTTTCTGCCAACGACCTCGAACTCGCTATGGAGCGCCTGCAGGCGATCGGAATCACTCCGCTCAGCTTGGACCATGACGACGAGGAATTCGCATGGAGTGAGCTACTCATCGGGCCTGTTGAAGGTCACGGCATCCTGGTGCAGGTTCTCGGCGATCTGGACAATGACCCGTTGCCACCAGCTGATGTCCCCGAGGGGTTCCCGGAGCGAGACATTGACGCCCCGGTGGCTTCGCTGTCACGTGTGGTCCACGCTGTCGCAGATCTGGACGGAGCGGTGCAGTTGTTCAGAGACGGTCTGGGAGGCCATGTGGTGTCATCTGGCTGCGCTGTTGACGGCAACCACTGGGTCGAACTCGCATGGCTCGGCGGCGGGCGTCTGAGGCTGCTCGAAGGCGTCAACGCCGACATCGCAGCCTGGATCGGTCATCGCCGGGGCAGGATCCGCCATTTGTTCTTCAATTTCGACGAACCCGAGTACATCGCTGGCGCCGAAATGGTCTCACAGGGCCGTTGGGTGGTAGATCAGAACAACGTGCTCGGAACCCGGCTCGTGTTGTCGTCAACCGCTCGACTGGCGCTCGACACAGATTGACGGTTGTCGCCCTAGAGCAGCATTCCGCCGTCAATGACCATCATCGTCCCTGTCATCCACTCCGACGCTGGCGATGCTAGGAACAACGCGGCGTTGGCAATGTCCTCGGGTTCTCCTAGACGACCGAGAGGAACCATTGCTGATACAGCATCCTCGTGGGATTCCCACAACGCTCTGGCCATGTCGGTCTTCACCAAGCCCGGACAGATGGCGTTCACCCGCACGCCGGGCGCCAGGTCCTTCGCCAACGATCGAGTCAGGTGCAACAGGGCTGCTTTGGTGACGTTGTAGTGACCGATACTCGTCTCGACGCTCAGACCACCGATCGATGAAAGGTTGATCACGTTGCCGCCGTTGGCCCGCATGTGTTGTTGCCACGCCTGTTGGATCCAAACGAACGCGCCGCGAAGGTTGACGTCATAGGTCTTGTCGAGTCGCGGTAGGTCGATATCGATCATGGGCCCCATGTATGGGTTGGTCGCCGCGTTGTTGACCAGGACATCGATAGAGCCGAATCGCTCGATCGTGTGACTCACGCACGCTGCAGCGGATTCGGGGTCACCCGCGTTCGCTGCGAAGGTCTCGACCTCTCCCCAGGTGAGTTCTCGGATCTCCTTAGCTGCAACCTCGAGCGCGTCGGCTTTACGGGACGATATGACGACCCGCGCACCACTGCGAGCAAACTCGGTTGCGATGGCTCTACCTATGCCACGTGAGCCCCCCGTGACCAAGGCGACCTTTCCATCCAAGCGAAGTTCCATGCCCCGAAACCTAGGGCAGGAACTCCCTTGGATGTGTCCACGCCTGTTGGATGCGCCGCTCGCTACGCATCCGTTGTTGTGGTGAGCGGGCTACTCCACTCCAACTTTGTGGTCTGCCACCTCGATGAATGGAGCGTCAGGCTTGTCGAGCATGCCCTTTGAAACCCAGTTGCGCTTGTCAGCCCACACGATGAGAGGTGGCAACACGACCAGCGCTGCGAGCAGTGCAATGGCGATCTTCAACGCTACGAACTGACCGAAGTTGGACAGCAATGGCAGCGAGGAGAACGAGATGACGGCGACACCGGCGATCGCGGTCATGGCCGACACGATGAACGCCCGACCCGTCCGGGCAGCAGTCACATCGATTGCTTCACGTGGCTCGAGGCCACGCTTACGTTCTTCTAGGTAACGCAACAAGATGAGCGACGTGAACTCGGTACACGTCGCTACCACCAGCGGACCGCCGACCGCTGTCATCGGGCTCAGTTCGATCCCGACAAAGTAGATGGCGATATTCGCCAACCCCGACGCGATCAACACAGGCACCACCGAC
>JAGQSZ010000117.1 GCA_020439285.1 Microthrixaceae bacterium | reverse complement strand
GTTCCGTCACCACTGCGAACCAGAGTGACGGAACGTCGTCACCTCCACCGAGTACCCTCTCACTGATGCCCAACACCCCCGAACCGTCGCGGTTGCTCACCACAGCGGAGATCCTTGCCCACGCCGAGGAACTGTCTGCGCGGTTCGAATCCGAAGACTTCGACGGTGTGTGGATGACGCCCGCCGAGTACGCGGACTACCGCGCGAAGCGCCGTGCTGAACGCCGCCTCTGATCCTGTCCCCGCCCCGACGCCGCCTGTCGGCGTCGCACTTCTAGGAAGTCCCGTGGACATGGACATAAAGAAAGCCCCCGGGATTGTCCCCGGGGGCTTTCTCGTCTGCGCGGCTCTCACACGTAGGTGAGACCCTCGGTGGTGTCTTCCAGCTTCTTCTTGGTGTCGTCCTCGATTCCCTGCCGCCCTGTGACAACTGTCCGCAGATTGGTGGCGTCCGTTTCAGCACTCGTGGCGAGCTTGTCCACAGCAGTTTTCAGCGCTTCCCCCACCGCGTCCAGCTTCGCGAACAGCGCTTCGCAATCCCCTGGGAGTGCTCCACGGCATGATTCCGTCGCCTTCTTCCGTGCCGCAGTGGCGATACCAGAGCCTTGTCCAGCGACTCCCCGCAGCGCCGTCGCCCTGTCGTCCAGCTTGCCTGCCAGGGCGTTTACCGCCGTGGCGTCCACCCCGGACGTGTCAGCGGGCGATGGCGCTGCGGGTGTGTCCCAGGAGTTCGGAATTTGATTAGACATGGAAGTCTCCTTTTCTTTGCTGCGATTAGTCTAACGTATTTCTATTCATTTTCCGTCCCCGCAAATTGATAATAAACATGTAACAGCAATTGCTTCCAATTTTCACATAAGACGAGTTATAGTAGGTTTATGGGAATTACATATGCGGGCGACGAGCAGGCATACGAGGAGTATGTCCGCGATGAACTTCGCCTTGTGGGCGAGAGGCTGGAGACCGGTCGCAAGCTCCGCGCAGCGCGGGACAGGCTGATCGTGGATCTGTACGCCCTGGGGCACACGCAGACCGAAGTCGCCCACATCGCGCGCATCGACCAGTCCGTGGTCAGCCGCGTCATCACCGCTCACCGCCGCGCAAACCTGTTACGAGACGGTCAACAGACCATGCAAGATGGAACCACTGAAGGGGAACCGACCATGACCACCACCACCACCACCAGCACCTCCGCCGTAGACGAAGCGAAGCGCGCCCACGAGCGCGCCGAGAGGGAGTTCAACCGCGTCCTCAACACCTCCGACCCGAAGCTCATCCGCGCAGCCACGGCGAAGCTCAAGGAGACCTACCACACCTACCGCCTGCTGCAGGGGGCGTGAGGATGGCAACCAGACCAGGTGACAGCGCACGGGACATGGCGGACGCGCCTCTCGCTATCGACCCCAGCGAGTTCCAGGGCATCGTCGCTGATGCCTTCAATGGGCGTCTGAACAAGCTGAACGGCTCGGTCACCATCACCGCCGACGTGCTCGATGAGCTGAAGGAAGTCGCAGCGGAGGCTATCGAGGAAGCACAAAAACTCGACGCAGCGGAGAAGGCTTTGGATGACGCCTACGCAGCCGACCAAAGCGACCAGGAAACCTACGACAAAGGGGTTCAGGAAGCCAAGGATGCGCTGGTAGCAGCGCAGGCGGAGTACGACCGCCGCGAGAAGGAACTCCTCGCCAAGCTGAATGACATCCTGGCGAAGATCATTGGTATTGGCGGGGAGGATGGTGACCCGTGGAACAGCGACCGCTGGGATGAGGATGACAACCCGACCAAGCCGATGTCCAAGGAGGGAAGTCCATCGGACAAGCCGTCCTCGGACTCTCCCGGGGACAGTCCATCTTCGGATAATCCATCCGGACAAACCCAGCTGAGTTCTGACACCGCGACGCCGACCCAGCAGCAGGCGTATCCAAATGTGACCCCGCAACAGGCTCAACAACAACAACAGCCCGCAGGGATGTCCCCGTCGATGGGCATGCCGCAGTCGCAGTCGCCCAGCTCATCCCTGAGCAGCCCGCGTCCCCGGAGCGACAAGGACAAGGACACGCGCAAGGACAGTGACATCGACAGAGGCGTCCTGCCTGTTGCAGCGCCAGTTGCGACACCTGTTCCCATCGACCGTGGGACGAGCGGCACGGGCATCACGAACCGCGACGTGAGCGGGAAGCCATCGACCTCCCTGAGTACATCTGGGCAAGTACCGGGAGCCGCCAACGCCAACAACGTGCGCGGCGGGGGTGTTGGCGGCGGAATGATGGGCGGAGCGCCGATTGGTGGGGGCAGCAAGGCTGATACCGCCTCCAAGCGAAACGGGAAGAACTTCGACATCGACAGGTTGTTGTCCAAGCCAGACGACGACAACCAAAGTGTGAACTCGGGATCGTTGAGCCGCGACAGCCTCGCCGCGTCGGATAAGGCGGAGGAGACCGAGCAGGATCGTGTTTACAAGGCGATGCGGGACAGCGTCAAGAGAATGATGTCGGACAAGAAAGCTGGATAATGATGAAAACTGCGCGCGTACTTGGGATTTTAGCGGTAGCGGCAGCCCTGGTTCTCAGTGGTTGCTCCACCGCCACCGAAGGGCGCGCGCAGGACGACAGCATCAGCACCAACGTAGTTGGGGAATGCCCGAGTGGGTACATCTTGACCAAGATTGGGAAGTGCGCCCCTGCTGACGCAACCCAGCCGACTCCGACGACCACCACTTCACCCGCAGCGCCCAACGCGAATCCGATACCTGCTTCAGAACCCGATGTGAGCGCGTGCGACGGAACGCAGTGTGATCTCAGCACCAGCGATGACGAAGTTGACCGTCTGGTAGCCGAGTCGCTCACCGATGTCGCGGCGATGTGGGATCGTCTGAATGTTGATGTGACCCTGCATCTCTATAAGGACGGCACAGTCGGATGCCAAACTGACAGCGAGACCGCGACGGCATGGGTGTGCGTGAAGAGCAAAGTCGGCGGGTGGAGTCCCGCCGAAATGCGCGCTTGGGCGACAGATCATGGTACGTCCCTTGAGGATACGATTCGCGCCACCATTGCTCACGAAGTCGGGCATATCGTTATCTACAGTTTCGGAGCATCGTCCGACGAGATGGTCACCAATGAAACACGCGCTGACTGCATGGCGGGTGGTTACGCGAAGTGGACGACACTCGACCCCAACAACTCCGCGATGGGACGGCTCAGTCTCGACACCACGAAGCGAGTTCTCAAGGGACCGCGACGTAACGCCGCCGTAGAGGCAGGCTTCACGGGCACACCCACCACATGCACGGAGTACACACCATGACAAACAACATCATCGACGCCGAAGTGGTGTCTGTCGAGTACGACGACGAACCCACAAAGCCAACTACCAAGGCGCACACCACAACTACGCCGAAGCGCGGTATGGCGGGGCAGCTCCAGCGACACGTCCAGAACCTGTCACCCGAGCGCAAGGCGGCGCTCAAAACCATCGCCAAACGCGCTGGAATCGTTGGTCTCGCCGCCTACGCCGCGTCACTCATCACGAAGCCGATCACGGATCAGTTCGCTGGTGAAGGCGACCACAAATGGGCTTGCAAGGCTCCCGAGCGGAACCGCACGCTGTTCTATCCGGTGACAGGCAACGGGAACTACGACGATGTTTCCGGTGTGGACAAACTCGACCAGTTGACCGCCGACCTCAACAAAACCACCTTCGGGTACGAACCAGAGGACGTGCGCAGCTTCCACGACAACCCGTGTGTGGACGGCTGCGTGCACACCATCACCGAACCCTCCACTCTCACCGCAGATGTCGCAGACCGCTACTACGCCCAGGTACACGACGCCTACGCCGACACCATCTCCGACCTCAACAGCGCTGCGGAGGAGCCCTGGGTGCAAGCCCTCATCCAGGATCGGTACAGCACCTTGTCCGACCGCCAGGACGAAGTCAGCACCATCTCCACCGCAGCGGGGAAGATGTTGGGCTCAACCAACAACGCGGCGGGTGAGGCTCATTCCTTGCTGCGCAACACAATCAAGCGCACCCGCGCAGACCTCGCCCACGGATACGCACACGGACAGAGCGGCTTCTCCTGGACAGCGACCGCAGCGGGAGCAGCGGCTGGACTCAAGAAAGGCGTGATTGGAGCGGGAATCGGCGCGGTAGGCGCGGGGCTCGTATCAGGTCTGTGGGGTGACCACTTCCCGGACGACGTGAAGGAGGCGATGGACACGCGCCTGGACGATGCCGCCAGCAAGGCGAAGAATGCGTTGCAGGAGAACGACACTGATGTTGAACTGTTCAACGCCGTTGTTAGTGATTTCGGTGGGACACGCGGGGAGGGCGTCCTCGACAGTACGAAGAGCGTCCTGGGAGGTCTGTGGGACAAAGTGACGGGAATCCTCCCTGACCACATTCCTGGAGTAGGTGATGGCACCAACCCCCTGGGCACTCCCAGCGACACGACCCCGATCAGCCCCCTGGGCACGGATACGCCAACGGCACCAGCCAGCCCCCTGGGCAAGGACAGCCCGAACGTCACGTCCCCGAGCGCGCAGACGCCATCCGTGACGCCGACTACGAACAGCCCCCTGGGAACGACGCAGACCCCCAGCATGCCGTCCGTGTCCAGCCCCCTGGGATCTATGCCAGCGACGACGCCGACCAGCACGATGACGCCCGCCGCGTTCGACTCACTCATGGGAAATCAGCCAGCCAACAACGCCGCGCAGCCAGAGTTGTTCGACGGGACGGAAGTCCCCGCCGACGACACCACCGACCCCGAACCCGCAGCGGATGGGGACACGGACAAGTCCGACGACGCGGTGACCGATCCCGAGACGGTGTCCGAGGACGACTCTACGGACAAGTCCGACGATTCGGACGGTGATCCAGTTTCCGACGACGGCACCGCTCCTGTCACTGAAGTGGACGCTCCCGCTGAACCAACCGACGAACAGAAACGCACAGTCCAGTTGCCTGACGGACGCCAGGTGACCTTCCCAACGGAACAGCATGCTGAGCTGGTGAAGGCGATGCTGAACAGCAACCCGGAGAGCCCCGTCACCTTGTACGACGCCGCCTCCCAGGCTGGTTTCCAGCTCCCGCCGATGGGAACCGACATCGGCACTCCCGTCCCTCCGATGGATGTCGCCCCTGGGGACATCGTGAAGGGTCCGGACGGAACGGGTGTCGCTATCGGAAACAGCGAAGTGCTGATGGAGTCCGGGGAGATTCGCCCTGTTGAGGAAGTGGCGAAGGTGGACGCGGCTGGGCACGGGATCTTCCGTTTGGACGTTCCCGCTGATGCTCCAGCACCAGCACCCGCCGCCGCGCCTGAACAGCCCGTGGTTCCGCCAGCTCCCGCCGCTGAACAGCCCGTCCCAGCTCCCGTCGTTGGCGGACAGCAGCCCGCCGCACCAGAGGTGACGGGCGACCCGTTGGACGTGCTCGCTTCGGTGTAATCCCACTGGACACGCCCCGACGCCGCCTATCGGCGTCGCACTCCTAGGCAGTCCACGGGGCGAGGATCCTCACTACGTTCGGAACCCTCGGGCATCACCACGCAGCGCGACCGCGTTAATGAGTCCTGAACAGCCCCGCGCAGCGCGATCAGTTCCAGTACGGACACCGCCGTCTGTACCGAAACTGCCGTCCGTCACGTCCCTGAATGTATTGGAGGATGTCGGACATCGGAGCGAAGCTAATCCCATGAAGGCATACCGCAACGCCGCGCTGATTGTCGGCTCACTCATTGCACTCGGAACTCTCAGCGCGGGAAGCGCTTTCAGCTGGGAGTACATCGTGTTCCTGGTGACCGCCGCGCTGGGAGTGCTGTCTGTCCTCGCCCTCACCGTGAAGGCGCTGCGTGAGGAGAACCGCTGATGTACGAACTGACCTGGTACCTGAACGCTGATACGCCGCCTGTGTCGCACAAGCTGGATGACATCACGACGAACGCGCTGCTGGATGCTGCCGCCGACCTCGACCTCCCGCATGAGTGGTTCACGGCGACGTTCATCTACAGGCTGCTCTATCACGTTGCGTACCAACTGATGACCGACGACGAAGCCGAGGTGACGATGGACGTCTACGGGACGGTGGTGGTTGAGCGTGTCTGAAGCTCTGCGGTACGACCCGATGGTCTACACCGACCACAACGATGAATACGTCTGGTGCCGCATCCGTGTCACCTTCCCTGACGGTGAGACCCGAAGCACGACAGGCGATTATCTGAACGTTGGCGACCCATTTCCTGTCCTCTGCTGCGGGATCGAGGAGGCTGCCTCCGAGCTGGGACTCCTGCACTACCTAAGTGATGAGCGGCTGTACCTGAAGGTCTGCGCGGAGGTTGACCGTCAGCTCGCGTGGCGACCGCTGGTGCGGCTGCGCTGTCCCGAGTTCAACATCCGACTCGACCTTGTGGAGGTTCCCCGATGAGTCCCGTAGTGACCGTCATCTTCTGCGGGCGTTCAGCGAGGGGACGGTTCCTGAATGAGGACGGAACCATGAACATGGGGCGGCTGCGTGCTGCCCTCGACCTGCCCGACGAGGTTGAGCTCGGGACGCTGAATTTCCTGACGCCGCAAGCAATGTCGATTGCGGTGTCAACGAACACCTGGACTATCACCGTCAAACTGGAGGAACCCCGATGACCGCGCCGACCACACCCTGCCCGCTTCAGACCCGCGCGGAGTTCCCGTGGATGGACGCCTTCACCATCAGCGACCCCGCTGGACGGACGCTGACGTGGACACGGACGAACCTGGCGACTGGCGAGTGGAGCGGGGACACGGAACTGGCTGCCTGCGCCGCCGCGCTGAGTTCGGCTCACGAACAGGCGAACACCTTCGCCGCCGCCGCGTGGGCTGCCCAGGTGCTGCTCCCTGTGCCCGGTGAGATTGTCCTGGTGAACCGACTCGCGGGACGACCCCGCCGCCGTGGCGTCATCTATGCCTGTGGACACGAACACAATTCCTGGCACTCGGGCATCGCGGGCTTCCTGACGCCCTCGGTACCGCGTCCCGTTGTGGTGACTGCGCCGAAGCCGAGGCGATGCTGCGGTGCCTACAAGAAGTGCCCGAAGGGGCTTTCCTGATGACCGACACCAGGATCAGCGCCCTGGTCATCTACACCGACGCCTACTCCGAGCCGTTCCCATCGCGGATTGCCGCCGACTACACGCTGTACCAGCGGATCGTTGGCGGCTACATCGAAGCGGTGCGCGGACACACCAGCACTGGCGACCAGGTGGTGTTCTACGTCAACGAGGACGGGATCGCGTTGGGGCTGCCGACCAATCACACCGCAACGCGGCTGTGGCATCGGCTGAACCCCGCTGCGGAACAAGTACTGCTGGGGAACGTCGTTGTCGTCGGCGCGGACGGCTGCGATGACGCTGATGTCCCAGCGGAGGCTGCGACCCTGGCGCGGGTTGTCCACCGCGACATCGAGATAGAGGGCTTCGTGGCGCGGATACGGGCGGCTGGACACTGACGGACACCAGGAAAGCCCCTGGGACTGGCTTTGCTGTTCCCAGGGGCTTTCCCATGTGCCCACGCTGCCCGCGCCCGTTAACGCCGTCTCAACACGTCCCGCAAGGAGTCTCATGTCTTTAGACCTGTTCACATCGGAACAACACCCACGCGGCGGTGTGAAACCCCAAGTGGCGCAGTCTCATGTCTTGGTTGCACGTCTACCCGTCGCAAGTGTCGCAATGTCGGAGCTTGGAGTGAGGATGAGCGCATGAACGAAACCCCTTCAGCCGTAATCGGATACGCGCGTGTTTCCACGGGACATCAGGACTTGACCCCGCAGCTTGACGCGCTCACCAAGCAGGGCATCGACCCTGAACGGATCTACAGCGACAAGCTCTCCGGACGGGCAGGCAGTGAGCGTCCAGGTCTCACCGCCGCGCTTGCCTACCTCCGTCCAGGAGACGTGATCTGCTGTACCGCCATCGACAGGTTGGGACGCAGCGTCGCGGA
>JAGQSZ010000116.1 GCA_020439285.1 Microthrixaceae bacterium | reverse complement strand
CTGGACCTCAAGCGCGCTCGTAACGCTCTCGGGCGAATCGAGGAGTTCACGAAGCCGACGTTCGCCCCACTTCCACTGCTCAACCAGGTCAGAGGTGATGAAGGCCAGCCATCTGTGGACCGATGGGGCAGACACCGAGTCGATCGATTCGCCGAACGCGTCGTAGGTGCTCAACAGGTGGGTACACATGACCCGGTATCCACCGACTAGGCGCTCCACGGTGCCGGTTAGTCCTCCGAGGTCAGCCATGAGATCGGCCATTTCAACGCTCGGCGCTCTGACCAGCGACTCGGCATCCACATTCGACAGTTCTGGAATCCGGTCGAACCACAGTTGCGAATGCCAGATGGATCGACGGGCATGGTCAGCCAACATCACCGCATCGGTCGGATCGCCTTCGGTCGCGCTCCAGGCACCAAGAACGCCGAACATCTCGCGCTCGAGCCAGGAGAACCCACCCATCAATTCGGCAGCTTCCAAGAGTCCGACAAAGCGGCGCTCGGCTCCCGAAGCAGAGAGCTCGTCACCGTTGGGTTCTGTTCGGGGGTCGTCAGAAGTCATCGCGTGAGGCTAGGTCTGGTCAACAGAAAAAATTTCATTGATACGCACAACAACCGTTTGAACTCTGCTACAAATGTTTATTGACTTTATTTCAACCGACTCTTCCGTGTCGGTTGACCGAGCCAATCGCCCATATTCCTACAGGGGCAGGAAGCAGAACAATGAACAGCGAATCAACAGCATGGGACAACTTCAGGTTGGCGCATGACCGAGTTGTGGGTCGACTCCACGCAGATCTCACCGCCGCGTGTTCGATCAGCCTCTCGGACTTCGAGATTCTCGCGAATCTCAACAAGGCGGAGAAGCGCCAATTGCGCATGACTCAGCTAGCCGAGCTTTCAGGGCTGTCACCTAGTGGTCTGACACGTCGTTTCGACTCCCTCGCCAACCGGGGACTCGTGTCCCGCGAGACCTGCGACGACGATCGCCGTGGCGTGGTTGCGGTGTTGACCAAGGACGGAGCCAAAGTCGTCAAGTCGGCCACACCGGTCTACAACCGCGGTACACGTGACTACTTCTTCGAGGTCCTAGGCGATAAGTCGGCCAAAACGGTCGGATCAGCGCTGGGCAAGGTCGCCGAGGCAAACGAAGCCGAGTGACCTAATCACTCGGCGAGGGTTTCGGGTCCAGCGCCGCTGCCGGCGCGGGCCCCGAAACCTCACCGAAACCGGTGTTTCACAGCGAACGTCGGGTCATTGGCATCAGTCGCCTGTAGCCACGTTCGCGCTTGGACACCACAAGCCCGGGCGGCGACTGGCGCCGCTTGTACTCGGCCCGGTCGATCAGACCAGCGATTCGTTCAACGCTCTCCGGGTCGAATCCGGCAGCTATCAACTCGGCGGCACCTTCACCTTTGTCGATGTACGCGGCGATCAACGGATCGAGTTCCAGATACGGCGGCAGGCTCTGGTCATCACGCTGACCCGGACGTAGTTCTGCCGAGGGCGCCTTGGTCAGAATCGCTTCCGGGATCACAGCACTAGAGCCCGACTCGGCGCGCTGCCCGTTGTACCAGCGACACAACTCGTAGACGGTCTGTTTGTCGATGTCCTGGATCGGAGCGAAGCCACCAGCGGAGTCGCCATAGAGAGTCGAGTAACCGACGGAACTCTCGCTCTTGTTTCCCGTTACAAGGATCAGCCATCCGAACTTGTTCGACAGCGCCATCAACGTTGTTCCGCGGACTCTGGCTTGCAGGTTCTCCTCGGTCAGATCAGCTTCCATGCCGGCGAACGATTCGCTCAGCATCTCTTCAAATGCCGCGTGCGCTGGCTCGATGGCAATGGTGCGAGCGTCTATTCCCAGGTTCTGTGCCAACGCCGTGGCATCTTCGATCGACCCCGCCGATGAATGCCGAGATGGCATCAGGACAACGTGAACCCTTTCAGCGCCTAGAGCCTCGACTGCCAAAGTCGCAACGAGCGCCGAATCGACACCGCCGGAGAGTCCAAGGCCTACGGCTGCGAATCCGTTCTTGTTGACATAGTCAGATATCCCAAGAACTAATGCACGCCACAGTTCCTCGGGCGCCCCCGAACCGGGTGGCTCCGCTGGAACGAGGACCGAGTCGGAGGTCTCAACACTTTCAGGGTCTCTGGTTCCTGATTCCGAGGACTCAGCTGCACCGAGGTGGAGGTCGACCAGATCGACCGTCTCCACGAAGCGTTCGCAGCGATGGAGAACTTCTCCATCGGCGGTCATGACGATCGATCCGCCGTCGAAGATCGTTTCGTCCTGTCCGCCGACCCCGTTCACCAGTACTACCGGGGCGCCAACCGCTCGGGCGACAGCACGGACATCGTGTTCTCGTTCCTCCTGCACTCCGCGGTGGAACATGGATACAACTGGGTTCAATACCAGCGATGGTCGGCTCACCCGAACGCGCGACAGGAACGGTTCAGTTGCGATCTCATCACCGAACCCGACCATGACCGTCGTGTCGCCGACCTTGATCACGCTGTCTTCGAGAGTGGTTCCTGCACCGACCACACCTTCACCTGCCGCAACGAAGTAACGAAGCTCGTCGAGGGGACCGGCATTGGAGAGGTGACCTTTGGCGAGTATCACCTCGACCTGTCCTCGACGGATCACCGCAGCGGCGTCGTAGAGGTTGTTGGCCTGGGATCTGAATGGAACGCCAACTATCGCCACACAGTCGCCGGTCAGTCGACTAGCCACATCCTTGAGCGCGCTATCAACAGCGTCCATGAAGTCGCGACGCAACAAGAGGTCCTGTGGCGGGAAGCCGCAGAGCGCCATCTCGGGAAACAACGCGACTTGCGCGCCAGCGGTTTCCGCTTGGTGGGCAGCGTCCACAATCTTCGACGCGTTACCCGTGAAGTCTCCGACGATCGGGTTGATCTGACATAGCGCTATCCGAATCGATTCGGCCATTACAGGATCGTAACGCCCGCATGAGCGCCTTTGGCTACGGGTTTTAGACCGGGTGGCCCGGCTATCCCGAGAGCGGCCTCGTGCCGGAGCGCAAACTCAGACGTTCAGGTCGATTAGTTCGCTGCCCTCGTTGCGGGCTTCGCCGTCCTTGGTCAGGAAGTGGCCGAGCAGCACTGCGATCACGGTTCCCATCACGAAGAAAGTGATAGGCAGCGCGGCCAGAAGGACGAGGATTATCAGGATCGGGCCGATCATGTATGAGAGTCTGCCACGCGTTGAACCACTTGTCCCATTACCTGGGTCGGTCGGCGGCCCTGATATCCGACGAAGGCGACCCTTCGCCCGCTTCCATATGGCATGGCGTTCCGAAGTACCGTGGATGTCGTGACAGCCGAAAGACGTCTCAATTCTGCTCATCTGAGCGGATCATCGCCCGAGGACACCCAATCATCTTCTGATTCGGACCCAGCCCGCGGATTGAACCGCAGAGGAGTCCTCCTCGGAGGACTGGGAACGCTGGGGATCGCGGGCGCAGCCGCACTGTTGAGCGCATGCGGTGGAGATGACGAAGGGTCGACCGACACCAAGCCCGGAAGCGATGTCGGATCCCAGCTCGCGGCGATGTTCCCCCGCGACGTCGCCTACCTGGCTGCAGGTGTGCCTGCGAGATTGATCTACACGATCATCGACAGCGAAGGCGTGCCGGCTCTTGAGCTTCCCGAGATGGCGACCTTCACGGTCAAACAGGATGGAACCCAGATCGGTGATGAGGTGGTGGCCAAGTCACGTTCGGAAAACATGCCACGGCCCTATCTCGCCTTCGAGTTCACCTTCCCGGCCAAGGGTGTTTATGACGTGTACGCGAAAGTCGATGGCAAGACGCTGAACAGCCCGGTGATCGTCGTTGATCCTTCCGAGGTGAAGATCCCTCAGGTGGGTTCGCCTCTGCCGGCAGCGCCGACGGCCACCACCACGAACACCTTGGACGTCGATCCGATCTGTACCCAGGTTCCGGCGTGTCCGTTCCATGAACACAACCTTGCTGACGTGGTGGGCACCGGTAAGCCGATCGTCTTGTTGTTGGCCACGCCCGCCTACTGCCAGACCACGGCGTGCGGACCGATCCTCGAAACCCTGATGGAAGAGGCGAAGTCGCTACCGCCGGAAGTAATCGTGATCCACTCCGAGGTCTACAAGAACCCGACCGCTGTCGATGACATCAACGACGCAACCCTCGCTCCTTTGCCCCTCGCTTACAAGATGAGCTTCGAGCCGAGCCTGTTCGTGGCCGATGCTGCGGGAACCCTCGTCGCCCGCGGCGATATCGCCCTAGACGCGGGCGAGATGCGCGAGATGCTGACCTTGGCGCGCTGACGCTGCGCCGTTTCGACCTTGGTCAGGTAAAGGACTTACCGCATCCGCAGCTGTGGGACGCTGACGGATTGGTGATCGAGAAGCCGGACTCGTCGAGCCCATCCTTGTAGTCAAGGGTGGCTCCGGTGAGCTTCTCGGCGCTCTCGGGATCGACAATGATCCTGACACCGCCCTGTTCAGAGGTGACGTCGTCGGACTTGACCTCTGAATCGAAGAACATGTTGTAGCTGAATCCGGAGCAGCCACCGGGGCCGACTTCGACCCGAAGCCCCAGGCCTTCGTCGTTCTCGGCGAAGATCAGTTGCTTGACCTTGATTGCAGCGGCGTCGGTGAGGGTAATCATCAGTTCTCCAACTGGATCAGACATGTCCTTGGCACGCCAGCGAACGTGCTGGCATCAACTCTACAGAGGTGGGCCGCGTTGTTGCAGTCGGCGTGTTGCACCTATACCGCGACTCGATCATCGGACGGCTAGCTCCATCCGGCAGGGCTCACGGTTCACTACGTCGTTGAAGGACTCCAAGGTGAGGTCCTCTTCGGCCTCCATGAAGCCTTCGATCAGCCCGCGGTGCAGCGCACAGACGATCCCCGGATTCTGAACGGCGAGTTCAGCGAACGGACAATGTGCGAACGCAACAATTGCACTGTTGTGATCCTGCGGTTCATCGACTTGGAACGAATCAACCGACGAGGGATCGGCGCTGGCCTGATTCTCGGGATCGAGGAACACTGCGGGGTCGAACCCGAGTTGTTGTTGCATGACAACTAGTGCTTCTAGGGCATCGAGAGAGGAACCCTGAGCATTTGGACCGGCCATACCGGCCTCGACTCCGAGCGCTCGGCGTCGACCTTCGACGCGTCCTGCTTCGAGAACGGCTTCGGGATCGACGTGCGAGACACGTGCCAGGTCGATCAGCATCCGAGCGAGCATCGGAAACACCGGCGGTTCGAGCCCCAGAGAAGGAGCATCCTCGGCCAGTGAGTAGAGCTTCTGTGGCCTACCGACCGTGCCGGCGGCCTCCGAACGCGACTCGAGTAGGCCGACTTCTTTCATACGTTCCAAGTGGGGTCTGACCGTGTTTCCGTGGAGTCCCAGGGTCTCTGAAATCTGGGAGGTCGACAACGGACTCGGCGACCTGGCCAGTTCGAGATAGATGGCGTATCGGGTGTTGTCGCCCAACGCCTTGAGGACATCGAGTCGCTCTCCTGAAATGGGCATATGTGAATTCTACTACGACACTCGAAATAACACGGCGAACTCCGGTAAAATAGAACCATGGCCCTTTTGCCCACCGAAGCGGAGATCATCGAGCACCTCCGCCACGTCATAGACCCGGAACTCGGGATGGACATCGTCGAATTGGGCATGGCAAAGGGAGCGTCCATCGCTGATGACGGATCGGTGCGGGTGAAGGTCGCTCTCACCACTAGCGGGTGCCCGTTGCGAGCGCAGATCCAACGTGACGTCCGGGCCCGAATCGCCAGTTTGCCGGGTGTCACGAAGGTCAAGATCGACTGGTCGGAACTGAACCAGGACGAAAAGCGTGAGGCCATGGACCGTGCCCGTCGTCGGATCGCTGAAAGGCCCGATGACAGCGGACTTCCGCCGACCACCAAGGTGGTGATGGTCGCGTCCGGCAAGGGAGGCGTCGGCAAGTCCTCGGTGACGGTCAACTTGGCCACCGCGCTCGCTGCCGAAGGTTTCCAAGTTGGTTTGATGGATGCAGACATCTGGGGATTCTCGGTCCCGCGGATGACCGGGGTCGACGGGCGCCTGGCCGCGGTCGACGGCAAGATGGCCCCCAACGAAAAGAGCATCGGAGACGGCACGCTGAAGGTCATCTCGATGGGGTTCCTTGTGGATGAGGAGTCCTCGGCTCTCATGTGGCGGGGACTCGTGTTGAACCGCGCCGTGCAGCATTTCATCGAGGACGTCGCGTGGGGCGAACTCGACTACTTGTTGATCGACATGCCTCCGGGCACTGGAGACGTGCAGATGGGACTCGCGAAGCTCCTGCCCCGGTCCGAGATGATCGTCGTCACTACCCCATCGCTCAACGCGCAGAAGGTGGCGATGAGGGTGGTCGACATGGGACGCAAGAACTATCTGCGAATCGTGGGTGTGATCGAGAACATGTCTGTTTTCGTCGATGACCTCGGCCGTGAGCACAGGCTGTTCGGCTCGGGTGGCGGCGACGCTCTGGCCGCCGAGGCTGGGGTTCCGCTTCTTGGACGCATACCGATCGAAGAAGCAGTTGCCGACGGAGGCGACCACGGTCGTCCGGCTGTCTTGGGCACAGGGCCAGCGGCCGAGGAGCTGCGACGCATCACAAAGGTTCTGGTGGATGAGCACATCCCGCCGGCTGATCTGTCGAGGTGTGTGGGACACACGCTCCAGAGCGCAACTCGGAAGATCCACAGAGCTCCGTCCGATACTGCTGTGTCGATCTCGCGGGCTGTGAGTCCGGCTACTGCCTGATCGACTCCGTCCGATCCGGTTCGCGTCGACACGGGTCTAACCCGGTTGCAGGTCTCCATCCCGGGGAGCACGGTCCCGGCGAAGATCCCACGCCATCTTGGTCGCCACGACCAACAACAGCAGAGCGAATGTGATATCGGCCACGCGATCGGACAATCCGAGCGAGATCTGACCACCGATGAACCCGAAAACCACACCGGAGAGTCCAACCATCACAGCTGCTGAGACGTCAACGTTGGAATGACGCCTATTGCCAACGGTTCCGACCACCGAGCTGAACACGATGACGGCCAACGAGGTCCCCTTGGCCATCGCCGTCGGCATCCCCAGACCGACCACCATCAAAGGGACAAGTACTGCACCGCCACCCACTCCTAACAGGCTGGCCAGCAGTCCGACCAAAGCCCCTGCGACCACAAGCGCTACTGATAGCCACAATGTCAGGGACCGGTGAGTTCCGCTGTCGCCACCACCGATGAGCATTCGAAGAGCGGTGACCACCAGCAGCACGTTGAACGCTATTGCTGCTGATCGCGGGTTCATACTTGGGAGCAGCTTGGCGCCGAACCAAGCACCGAAGACTGAACCGCTGGCGAGCAGAACCGCGAGATGCCAATCGATCTGGCCAGCAAGGGCGTAGCTCAACCCGCTCGATACAGCGAGCACGGTCACTGCTGCGAGCGAGGTTCCATGCGCCCTGATCTGATCGAGGCCGACCAGATAGACCAAAGCGGGCACCATGATGATGCCACCGCCGACGCCGAACAGTCCGGCTAGCAGACCGGCCACAATCCCGGTGGAGAACGTAGCTATCCACCGATTCCTCTTCGACCCGGTTCCGCGCAGCCCAGCGCCTTTGCCCGGGGAACCAAAACCGGTCGAATCCGCCGCTTCAGCGGTCACGGCAACGAAGATCCAAATAGGTGCGCCAAACCGTCTCGACAGCAGTCGAGGGCGTCGTATCTCCCGCGTGGACTTGCGATTCGAGTTGGTGAAGCAGTTCGGTCAACTCGGGCCATGAGCGGAGCTCTTCAACTAGTCGGTCCTTCAGCATCGAGCGCATCCATCCGACTTGTTGAGTGCTGCGCCGCTCGTCGAACTCACCGGTCGCTTGCATCTTGGACTGATGGAGTTCGATCTTGGACCAGATCTCGTCAAGACCCTCGTTGCGAAGCGCAGAACACAACAGCACCGGCGGAGACCACGTGGGTGTCGCTGGTTTCATCAGGTGCAGCGCCGCTCGGTAGTCAGAGGCAGCGAGTCGAGCACGTTCCCGATTATCCCCATCGGCCTTGTTGATGGCGATCATGTCGGCGATT
>JAGQSZ010000115.1 GCA_020439285.1 Microthrixaceae bacterium | reverse complement strand
GAGTCCTTTGTCGTTCCCGACAAGCGGGTGGACACTGGCTCTGGACATACCAGTCGTCGTGGGCCTGGACCGTCTCTTGGACGAACTAGACGAACTGATCACCGAAGCAGGCGGCCGTATCTACCTCGCCAAGGACAGCAGGGTCAGACCGGAGTTGATACCGGTCATGTATCCCAGGCTCGATGAGTGGCGAGAGATCCGGGACAAGGCCGATCCTCATCGTCGCTTCCAGAGCGACATGGGCCGCCGCCTGGGGCTCTGAGTCAAACAACCCAGAACCCCAGATCAGAGCCAGCAGGTCTCAGCCGCCCAAGTCCTTCTTGTATGCGGCCAGAGCCTCGTTGAACTTGGTGTTCGAGTCAGTGAGCACCTGATCGGCTGAGCTGCCCTGGGTAGTCACCGACTCGAGAGCCTTGCGGTAGATGTCACGGAACTCGTTGTATGGACCAACCACTGGACCCGGGTGCTCGGCATCCAAGTTGTCGATGGCATCGGCCGCGATCGCCAGCCACTTGCCTCGCCTGGTGCTCGTGAACTCCTTCTCCAACGCAGCGTCCTTGCGAGCAGCCTTGCGGATCGGCAGATACGAGCCCTCGAGCGTGAACGCCACCTGTTGAGGCGCCTCATTCAAGAACTTCGTGAACGCCCACGCTGCAGCAATCGATTCGGGCTTACCGCGATCGACGAGATACCCGGCTGCTCCACCGACCTGCCCGAGACCTTCACCGGTGAAGCCGGGCCCACCGCCAACCCCGACATCCAAGGTGTCGACCTTGACTGTCGAGAGATCTATACCCAGATTCTCGGCGCCAACGTCCTCGTTGGTGAGAGTTCCCTCGATCGCAGCGTCAACGGTCGTGATCGCTGTCGATGTCTCGATCAGGATTGATGACTGACCAAGAGCCATAGCGAACAACTGGCCGAACTGGTTCGTGAACGGAACAGCGTTGAGCAACTTGTCATCGGCCATCTTCTTGAGCCACTCGAAGCTCTCCTTGACCTTGGGGTCCATCATCTCCGATTCGGTGGCGAGGCCGGATCGTCCATTGTCGTTGTTGACCATGTTGGCGCCGGCCCCGGTCACCCAGTTCTCCATCCAAGCTGAATCCAAACGGAGAACCATCGGGTTGCTCACGCCCTGAAGCTCTGGCACTCCCTTGTCCTTGGCAGCCATGATCGCTTCGGCGGCTGCCCGAACCTCAGCCAGTGTCTTGGGTGGATTGTCGGGGTCTAGACCTGCAGCCTTGAAATGGTTGCGGTTGATATAGAGCACCGGCTGTGACACATGGAATGTCGCCGGCCACATCACGTCCTCGACTGTGTAAGCCGCCACAACCGCAGGGTTGAAATCGGCATATGTAGCCTCGGACTCGGGATCAGCTTTAACACACGCCGCCGCAGGAATAACGGTGTCCGAATCGATCATGAACTGTGTGTTGGTGTCCTGGGAGAGGATGAAGTCCGGCAGCGACTCGGGTGTGGCCATTGCGTCGGTGTACTTCTTGTGCATCTCCTCGTAGCCACTGCCCTGGGATTCGACGTGGACGATCACCTTGTCCTGGGACTCGTTGAACTTGGTCGCCAGATCCTCGAGGTTCTTGCGAGCCTTACCCAACCAGGCGTGCCAGACCGTGATCTCAACCGGGGAAGTGGCATCGTAGAGTGCTTTGACCGGACAGTCATCGGCGTTGACCAGCGAAGACCCCTCTGTGCCGGTCTCCTTACCTCCGTTTGCGTTGCCGCCACTGTCGTTGCCGCACGCTGATCCCAGGACTCCAAGCGTTGCCACCGCAGCGATCGCCACACGGATTCCTCTGGATCGATGCAGCGCGCTCGGGCGTCTGGTGCCACTTGAAGCGTGTAGTGGGTCTGAGTTCATAGAAGTCATGGTGTCCTCTGTGTGGAGATTCAGTCTGGTGGGCTGTGCCTGGGCTATCAGCCCTTCAGGTCCGCCTTGTAGCTGTCGAGTTCGCTTTGGAGTTCATCGCTGATCTTCTTGACCACGTCGTCAGGCTTTTGATCGGAGAAGACCATGCCTTCGATACCGCGGCGAACCGACTGTCTGAACTCCTTGTAGGGGCCGATGACCGGTCCGGGGTTCTTCGGATCGAGGTTCTCGAAGCTCTTGTACGCGGTGGCCATCCATTTACCAACCCGAGTTGTAGACCATGCCTCTTGGAGCTTTGGATCCTTGGCAGCAGTCAATGAAACAGGGAACGAAGAACCGTCAATTGCCCATGTGACTTGGTTCTCAGGCTGGTTGAAGAACTTCATGAAGTCCCACGATGCGGCGATTCGAGCGTCGTCACCAGTGTCCACCAAGTACCACATGGACCCGCCGACCTGGCCCTGCCCGGCGGCCTTCAGCCCAGGAAGCTCGCCTACTCCCATGCGCAGGTCTGAAACAGCAAACGAGCTGAGATCGATGTCGCCTTCTTTGAGCCCGACCTGATCGGGGGTGAGCGTTCCGGCTATGGCTGCATCAACGGTGCTGATGGCCGATGATGTGTCGATCAGCATCGATGAGGTCTGGAATGCCATGGCGATGAACGCGTCGATGTCTTGGGTGTAGTCGGTCACCTTCAACAGGCCGTCACGTTTCATGTCGTTGATCCAGGTGAAGACCTCTCTGGCAGCATCGCTGTCATAGAGAGACTTGGTTGCGAGTCCAGCGCGACCGTTGTCCTCGTTGACCAGATGCTGGCCGACTCCGCTGATCAGGAATTCGAGGATCCACGGATTGACCTTCATGACCATCGGCGCTTCAAGCCCGGGAATCCCAGCAGCCTTCAGCTTTTCAGCAGCAGCCCGGATTTCGGCCAGAGTCTCTGGGGGCGATGAAATATCAAGGCCGGCCTTTTCGAAGTGAGACTCGTTGTAGAAGAATGCTGCGTCAGCAGCGTTGAATGCGCCGGGCCACAGCGTCCCGTCGATCGAGAACGAAGCCCGGATGATCGGGACCATGTCGTCATAGATCGCCTTTGAGTCAGGATCTGCTTTGATGCAGGCGTCAGCAGGGATCACGGCGCCTGAATCAGCCATGAACCTGGTGACGGTGTCATCGGGCATGATGATGTCGGGCATCGTGGCCGGATCGGCCATAGCGTCCTGGAACTTCTTGGTCTGCTCATCGAGCGTGCCTTGGTTCTCGAAGTGAACAACGACCTTGTCCTGGCTGTCGTTGTACTTCTTGGCGATCGACTCGAGAGCCTTGAGCGGAAGCCCAATCTGGGTATGCCAGATGTGGAGATCAACAGGCTTGGTGATCTTGTCGAGTGCGTCAACGGGGCATTCGATTCCGGCTGCGGAACCGGAGCCTTCTTCGCCTCCACCCTTGCCGCTCTCGCCGTCGCTTCCGCCACCGCACGCGGCCACGAGACCAATGAGAGCAGCAATCGCCGCTGCTGATATGCCTATCCCGTGTCTACCGGCTCGGCGGGTCCGCTCGATCATCCGGATACTTCCTTTGCGTAGTCGTCCAGTGCGCTCTGGAAATCAGAACTGAATTTCGTGAGGTTGGACTTGGGGTCATTGCCTTGCATCACTACCCGTTCCATCATCGATTGCACGTTGGTACGGAACCAGTCGTATGGGCCGATGATCGGATTGGGGAACTCTGGGTCGGTGTTCTGGAGTTGGGTCTTGACGACGCTCAGTAGTTTGCCGCCTGAATCGTTCGCGAAGAAGTCCTTGATCTCTGCAGATTCGTCCATCTTGTGGGTCACCGGTAGATAGGACCCCATGGTGGTCCACAGGACTTGAGACGGCGGGCTGTTGAAGTACTGCAGGAAATCCCATCCTGCAGCGATCTTCTCAGGGTTTTCTCCGGCTACTACGTAACCGGCTGAACCAGCGGCACCGCCTTGGCCGGCCTTCTTGAGGCCAGGTATCGGCATCACCTTCAACTCGATTCCCTTGAGGTCATCGGTGCTGAGGCCCTCAGTCCCCTCAATCTGTTGACCCGTATTGGCGACGATCGCGTTGACAGCGGTCACGGCGCGTGAACCGTCAATGAGAATTGATGCTGTCTGGTTGCCGATAGCGAGGAACTGATTGATGTCGCCGGAGTAGGGATAGGCCTTGAGCAGGCCATCCTTGGCCATTGAGTGCATCCAAGCGAGGACTTCTTGGGCGGACTTGTCATCAACAGTTGACTTCGTAGCGAGGCCCGAGTGACCGTTCGCCTCGTTGACGATTGTCTGACCAGCGCCGGTGATCCAGTTCTCGAAGTACCAGCCATAGAGCTGCATCACGACTGGCTCTTCCACACCAGGTAGACCTGCCGCCTTGATCTTCTCCGCTGCAGCACGGATGTCGTCGAGCGTTGCCAGTGGTGTCGAGTCAGTGAGGCCGGCCTTCTTCAACTGCGAGTTGTTGACATACATGATCGGCATCGAAACACCGAACGCTGCTGGCCACAGAACATCGTTGATCGCATACGTAGCCGTGACCGATGGCAGGAGATCGTCGTAGAACTCCTTGCTGTCTGGATCGGCAGCGATGCAATCGCCTGAGGGAATCACCGAGCCCGAGTCGACCAAGAACCTCAGATTGGTGTCCTCGGCGAACACGACATCTGGCAAGGACGACGGATCGCCGAGTCGCTCCTCGTACTTTTTGAGGAGCTCCGGGTATGTTCCCTGAGCCTCGATGTTGACCTTCACTTTGGACTGGGAAGCGTTGTAATCGGCCGCTGTCTTCTCGATCGCCTGTTGGGTCAGAGCGTTGTACGCATGCCAGACCGTGATCTCCACCGGTGAGGTGGCGTCATCAAGTGCGCTGACCGGACAGTTGTCAGGATCTACCTTCGGGGATTCGTTGACGTCGCCTGTCTTTTTGTCATTTTGCTTGGACTCATTGGTTCCACCACTACATGAACCAACTAGAGCGATCACGGCGAGGACGGCACATAACCTGGCCAACGAAGCTCGAAGACAGTTGGTGCGTCGGTTGACGGGGTGGTGGCGCCTAGGTGTCATCTTGGTGACTCTAACGGAGCGAGAAACTTCAAGGTGACGATTGGCAATTGGCTCGATCGAGTCGACAGTCATGCGTCATAGTCGGGACTGATGCGGCTCAGCCCTTGACCGCTCCGGCGGTGAGACCTCGAACGATCTGACGTTGGAAGAAGATGAGCAGAATCAACAGCGGTAACGCTGCGACTATCGCAGCAGCGAACCCCAGGTTGAGCCTTTCGGGATTCTCTGATCCGATGGTCTTCAAAGCGACCTGGACGGTCTGCCACTTCTGACGGTCTGTTGCGAACCGGGGCCACACGTACTGGTTCCAAGCCCCGAGGAACGAGATCACGATGAAGCTTCCGACGATCGGCTTGGACATCGGCAACGCCACTTTGAACATGAACCGGAAGTGGCCATAGCCATCGAGGTTTGAAGCGTCCCGGATCTCGCTAGGTATGCCCAAGAAGCCTTGGCGGATGAGGAAAATCCCGACCGCGGTTGCAAGGAAGGGAAGTGTCAGTCCTTGGACCGAGTTGAGCATTCCGAGCTTACGGATTGTCTCGACGTTGGCGATCAATGTCACCTCGATCGGCAAAAGGAGTGTTCCGACGATCAGA
Source organism: Microthrixaceae bacterium (assembly GCA_020439285.1). Lineage (GTDB taxonomy): Bacteria > Actinomycetota > Acidimicrobiia > Acidimicrobiales > Microtrichaceae > JAGQSZ01. The sequence continues at coordinate 2,572 of JAGQSZ010000115.1, read as the reverse complement.
CCGAAGAACAGATTCTTGAGTGGGAACTCGAGGAACGCGAATGCGTACGCTGCGAGAGTTGCCGTGACGAGCTGGGCAACAACGATGATCATCGTCACTGCGAAGGACAACAGCATCGCCTTGCCAAGATTCGCATCGATGAACGCACGTTGGAATACGTCCCACTGGATGCTGACCGGGTGCAGGGGCTGTCCGGCGTTGATGTACTTCAGCGGACTCGACAGTGCTCGCAGGATCAGCATGTAGATCGGGAACAAGATGATCAGCGAGAGCGCTGTCAGTAACAGGTAGGACCCGGCCAAACCTGCGTAGTGTCTGAACCCCTTGCCAGGAGGCTTCACGGTTGACCCGTTGCCAGATGATGGCTTGTTCAATGGAGTCTCGCTCACTGGAGTTTCGTTCGGGGTTGAGTCAGTCGCCATAGTGAACCCGCTTGGACATGATTGCGAACTGCGCTCCGGATACGACAGCAGTCAGCACGAACAGGCCCAGAGACAGCGAAGCCTTGGTTCCCAAGCTCCGTACACCATTGGGGTCGGCGATCTTGAACAACAACGTCTCGGTCGCGCCGCTGGGACCGCCTCCAGTGAGGATCTCGATCTGTGCGTATGCCTGGAGGGCAAAGATGACCAGGACGATCGCCAAGAACAACAGCGCCGGTGAAATGGTCGGGATCGTGATTTTGAAGAACCGACGGACTGCGCCGTATCCATCGAGGGTCGCGGCTTCGATCAATTCGTCTGGAACTGTCTGCAGGGCAGCTAGCACGACGATGAAAGTCAGCCCAAGGTTCTGCCACACCGCAGACAGCGACACGGCGAACAGAGCGGAAGTCGGTTGCCGCAGGCTCAGCCAGGAAACGTCTCTGAAGTATCCGATTTCTGGGTTCACCAATGTGAGGAACACCACCGATGCCACCGCCACTGATGACGCCACTGTGGACGAGAAGATCGTCTGGAAGATCTTTATGCCCTTGAGTCGACGGTGAGCAGCCACTGCCAACAGGACACCCAGGATGAGTCCGAGTGGAACCGTGTAGGCCATGAACAGCCCGGAGTGGACCAGGCCGTCTTTGAAGTCCGTGCCTGTCAGGGTGTCCCTGATCTGGCTGAACCCGACATAGCTCGCTGGGCGGTTACGGAACCTGGACTGATGGTGAGTTGCGTACCAGAACAACCTGTAGAGCGGGTAGTACGCGAATACGGCGAACACGATGAGGCTGGGTGCCAGTAGCAGGTAGGCCAGGGCTGAGTCGCTGAGTCGCTGTCCGAACCTGCGAACGCTGCGCCCAAGTGGCGGCGGAACCGTCACCTCAGCGGTCGCCGTGGATGGTGAATCATTGGCAACTGGTGCTTGTCCCGGACTCGACTGTGATTGGTCCTCGGTCATGGCAGCTCAGTTCAACCGCAGGGTCGTGGTCGGGTCGAAGATATGTACACCGGCAGGGTCGGCGGCGAGAGAGATCTTCTGTCCGATGGTGAGCATTGCTTCGTCGTTGGGCTGACGGAAGATGAGGTGTGAACCGGCCGCAGCGCAGATCACATGACGTTCGTGTCCGAGTAATTCGACGTTCTCTACTGTTGCGGACAACCCGTTGGAGCCCGAGGCGTCGATGTGGAGATGCTCTGGTCGTACACCGACTATCACCTCGGCGCCCGCTGTAACTCCTAGTGATGCCTCGACTGTCACCTCACCGGCGTCGGTCTTGATCTTGGATCCGCCACCGGGTGAAGTGCCTTCGGACACGGTTCCGCTGATCATGTTCATCGGCGGACTGCCGATGAAACTCGCCACGAAGAGGTTGGCGGGCGATTCGTAGACGGCCTGTGGAGCACCGACTTGTTGGATTTTGCCCTCGTTGATGACCACGATCCGATCGGCCATGGTCATTGCCTCGACCTGGTCATGGGTGACATAGACGAAGGTGGTGCCGAGTCGCCGGTGCAACTCGACCAACTCGAGTCGCGTCTGGGTGCGTAACTTCGCATCAAGATTGGAGAGCGGCTCGTCCATCAGGAACACTTCGGGGCGCCGAACGATCGCGCGTGCAAGCGCCACGCGTTGGCGCTGACCACCCGAAAGCTCGCCGGGCTTGCGGTTCATGTATTCAGTCAGGCCCAGAATCTCGGCTGCTTCGTCGATTCGCTTTGTTCGCTCGGGTGCTGCCAAGCGGGACCGACGATTGGCGACTAGGGGTGACTCGATGTTCTTAGCGACCGTCATATGTGGATAGAGGGCGTAGCTCTGGAAGACCATTGCTATGTCTCGGTCTCGGGCCGGAACGTTGTTCACCACACGTTCGCCGATCGAGAGAATCCCGCTCGTCACGTCCTCGAGGCCAGCGATCATCCGTAGCGCCGTTGACTTGCCGCACCCGGATGGTCCCAGAAGGACCATGAACTCGCCGTCTTGGATCTCCACCGAGAAACTGTCGACTGCTACCACGTCCCCGAACTTCTTCGAGACACCATCGAAAGTTACTGCGCCCATGGCTCCGATCCTGGTGACCTTCCGTCGGGCGGAACCGGTGTCCGCACTTGGAATGGTCGAGTTGACGTCATAGTACCGACTA
>JAGQSZ010000114.1 GCA_020439285.1 Microthrixaceae bacterium | reverse complement strand
GTTGAGCTGACGCGGGCAGCGCATCGAGGTCAGTGGAGATCAGGTGATTTCCGATGATGTCAGAGAGCTCACGGAACCAGAATGCGGACATCGCCGTAAGGACGCGTCCCTTGTTGGGGACGGGTTCGGCCATGACGACGTCAAAGGCAGAGAGCCGATCAGTGGCGACCATGGCCAGTCGACCATCACCCGCGTCGAAGAGGTGTCTCACCTTGCCAGCGTGGACTTCCTTCAGCCCGATATCGGGCACTTTGGAAAGCGTGCTCACAGAATCTCCTGACCTTTGTAGGACGCACCGCTCGGATAGCGGGCCGCCACCTCTTGCACTTCGTTGACGAACGAGTCCGTCTGGGAACGTGCGTTGCCGATGAACGTCAACGGTTCACCCATTGCCGTTGCGATCTGACCTGCATCGAGCCCCAAACGAGAGTCGTTTGCGAGGCGTTCGATCAGGTCATTGCCCTCGGAACCCTGTTCACGCATCTGCAACGCGACTGCGACGGCATGTTCTTTGATCACCTCGTGGGCGACCTCGCGACCGACTCCGGAACGGACAGCTGCCATCAACACCTTGGTAGTGGCGAGGAACGGCAGGTACCTGCGCAACTCCCGTTCGATGACCGCAGGGTAGGCGCCGAACCCGTCGAGAACGTCGAGCAAGGTCTGGAAGACCCCATCCGCCGCGAAGAACGCGTCGGGCAACAGGACCCGTCGCACGACCGAACACGAAACATCGCCTTCGTTCCACTGCTCACCAGCAAGCCCAGCGGCCATCGTCAGGTACCCGTTGAGAATGACTCGGAGGCCGTTGATTCGCTCGCAGCTTCGTGCGTTCATCTTGTGTGGCATCGCTGAGGACCCGACCTGTCCCTCTCGGAATCCTTCGGTCACCAGTTCGTTGCCCGCCATTAGACGCAGCGTCATCGCTAGTGATGACGGGCCGGATGCCAGTTGGACCAGTGCAGAGACCACCTCCAGGTCGAGCGAACGCGGGTAGACCTGTCCGACGTTGGTGAGCGTCAGATCGAACCCCAGATGGTGCGCAACCCGGGACTCGAGTTCGGCCATCTTGTCGGCGTCCCCACCGAGCAGATCCAGTTGATCCTGTTGGGTTCCGACAGGGCCCTTGATGCCCCGAAGTGGATACGTGGCGAGCAGGTTCTCGAGGGCTCGGAATGCGACGAGTAGTTCCTCGCCAGCATTCGCGAACCGTTTACCGAGGGTGACTGCTTGAGCCGCGACGTTGTGGCTACGTCCGACCATAACCACCGATTCGTTTGCTGCGGCGAGTTCTGCCAAGCGCACAAGCGACGCGACCACGCGGTCCCGTATCAGTTCGAGCCCCAGACGCGCCTGCATCTGTTCGACGTTCTCGGTCAGGTCACGCGAGGTCATCCCCTTGTGCGCGTGCTCGAAACCCGCCAGTTCGGAGAACTCCTCGAGCCGTGCCTTGACGTCGTGGCGCGTGATCCGCTCACGTTCGTCGATCGAGTCCAGGTCGACCTTGTCGATCACGGCCCCATACGCGTCGATCGCCTCTGCGGGAATGTCGATTCCCAGGTCTCGTTGGGCCTTCATGACCGCCAACCAGAGCTGTCGTTCCAACCTGACCTTGTTGGTCGGTGAGAACAGATCGTTCATCTCTGGGCTTGCGTAGCGGAGGGACAAAACATTGGGAACGGCCGTCACGGAACAAGTCTGCCCCACGGCGACCTGTCGAGCCGCACCGGTTACTTGGACCGGATACTCGGACCGGTTGGCGGCACCATGCGACCGCCAACCTGATCAACAGTTTGCGTACTCAAGATCGTGTTCGTACCGGTCGATAACCAAAGTGGAACCCGCGTCAGTTCATGCGGGTTCGACAGAACTCATGGGAGACGGAATGAGTAAGGCCTGCGTACGACATCCAATGACTTTCGGGGACACGCTCTGTTCCGAATGCGGTCACAGGTTCTGTGGCGATTGCATCGTGTTTCCATACGGTGAGAACAAGCCGGGGTTGTGCATCAAATGCGCGCTCGAACGATCGGGCGTGCGCAAACGAGCGACCGATTGGCCGAAGTTGTCTCGTCGAGCGGTTCGGGAACGTCTTCGGGTCGAAGCCCAACAAAGTGCGGTGGCCGCTCAACACGCTGACACCGACGAACACGACCCGAACGAGTTGGCGGTCCCATGGATTGGCGACAACACCAAGCTGGACAAGATCCCAGGCGCCTGGTCTGAAACCTTCGGCTGAACGAGTCCTGTTGATGGCCTGATCAGCCACCAACTGACCGGTACACGGTCAAGGTGTGTTGATCTCGGCGTCCTGATCGAGCGCGTGTTGTAGCAGTTCGCCCTGGAAGTCGACCAACTGTTTGGCGATCCGCGAATCGCTCAGCGCCAAGATCCGCAGAGCCATCAACCCAGCGTTTCGCGCACCACCGATGGCCATCGTCGCCACCGGTACACCACCGGGCATCTGAACGATCGAGTGGAGCGAATCGACTCCGCCCAAAGCGCGTGTCTGAACCGGCACACCCACGACCGGCAAGGTGGTCAGCGAAGCGACCATTCCCGGGAGGTGCGCCGCTCCGCCAGCACCAGCGATGATCACCTTCAAGCCGCGTTCAGCCGCGCTTTGTGCATATTCGACCATCCGCAACGGGCTCCGATGGGCACTCACCACACGAACCTCGTGGGCCACGCCGAAACGGTCGAGCACATCCGCTGCATCTTGCATGGTCGGCAGATCAGATGACGAGCCCATGATGATCCCAACCTCGGCAGGACCTGACGCTCCCACGGGAGCGCTCTCATCTGCGTTGGTCATTTCGTCGTTCATCGGGATCCCTTTGCCTGTGCTGTGAGCGCAGCAGCGACAGCTTCTGCTGTGGTCCGACATGTCTCCACGTCTTCGCCCATAACCGTAACGTGCCCGAGCTTGCGAGCGGGTCGAGGAGTCTTGCCGTACAGGTGGACATGAGCACCCGGGAAAATGGCGAGTCCAGCAGCTTGGTTGGCTCGTGGATCAGAAGTGTCGCCCACCACGTTGTGCATGACAGCAGCCGGAGCGACACATTCCGTCGGACCGAGTGGCCAATCGAGCACTGCCCGCAGATGCTGTTCGAACTGCGATGTCTGATTCGCCTCGATGGTCACGTGACCCGAGTTGTGGACTCTGGGAGCAATCTCGTTGATGAGCAGTTCTCCCCCACTGACGAACAACTCGACGGCGAGCACACCGACCGAGCCAGTTCGTTCGAGCACTTCTCTACCGAGTGCGATTGCCTGCTGGGCCAGCGCTTCAGGGACCTGCGCCGGCATGATCACCTCGTCGCACATCCCGTCAACCTGAACGGTTTCGACAACGGGCCACACTCGCGTCTCGCCGCTCGGGTTCCGGGCCGCTAGGACGGCTAGTTCCAACTCGAGGTCCAACAACGGTTCCAGAACCAGCGGTGCGCCTTGGTAGTCGTCGATGAACGCTGGGAGTTCAGCAGCGTCGAGTATCCAGACGCCACGCCCGTCGTATCCACCACGTGACGCCTTGGCCACTATTCGCCCATCGCTGTTGCCGTGTTCGGTCAGGAATGTGAGCGACTGATCGAGCGCACCGGCCCGATCGTCGGCAGATCCTTGACCAACGCTGACGACGGCGAACGGTGGGACCGGTAGACCCATTTCGGCGAAGGTTCGCCGCTGATGTGCCTTGTCGGAAAGCCTGAGTGTCTCAACCGATGGCCAGACCGCGACACCCTCGGATTCCAACTCGGCGAGGGTCTGCCAGTCGACGTTCTCATGATCGATCGTGACCACGTCGACAATCGCTGCCAGTCGACGAATCGCGTCGCGATCATCGGGTGCGCCGCTCAGCACATCGACGACAATGTCCGACGCGCCTTCGTCGTTAGCCGCGGCGAGAACCTTGATCGTTATACCGAGCGGGGCAGCCGCCTCGGCCAACATCCTGGCGAGTTGTCCGCCGCCGATCACCCCGACGACGGGCGCTACTGAGCCGCTCTCGGTCACGTTTGCGCTGCCGCTTCAGCAGCGATATCGGAGCGGTGGAACATCCCTTCCCACGAGATCCTGGCGGCAGCCTCGTAGGCCCGGGCGCGTGCGGCAGCAAGTGTCTCTCCAGTTGCTGTCACGTTCAGCACCCTTCCGCCCGAGGTGACCAACTGGCCATCGTCATTGGTGGTCACCCCAGCGCAATAGACGTTGACGCCATCGGCCGCTTCCGCATCGGCGATCCCGCTGATGACGTCTCCGCTTCGGGGCGTGCTCGGATACCCCTGGGCTGCACACACCACCGTCACACACGCTTCGTCGTGGAACTGTGGTTCAGTTCGCAGATCGCCATTGGCGGCTTCCAACAACAAGTTCGCCAGGTCGCCGTCGAAGCGCGGCAGCACCACCTGGGTTTCGGGATCACCGAAACGGACGTTGTATTCGATCAACTTGAGCCCGCTCGGGGTCAACATCAGCCCGGCGTACAGGACTCCTCGGTAGTCGATCCCGCGTTTGCGCAACTCGGCCAAGGTGGGAGTGATGAAATTGTCCTGCACCTCCTGGAGCAGTTCATCGTTGACGAAGGGAACCGGCGAGTACGCCCCCATGCCACCCGTGTTGGGACCATTGTCCCCATCGCCCACTCGTTTGAAGTCCTGGGCGGGAGCGAGCAGTACGCCCTTGTTGCCGTCGCATACTGCGAGCACCGACAACTCGGGACCACTCAGTCCCTCTTCGATCACCACGCGTCGGCCGGCCTCACCGAAAGCGTGACCCGACAGGTAGTCACCGACGGCGTTACGGGCCTCGGTCAACGAATCAGTTACGAGCACGCCCTTGCCCGCTGCCAGACCATCGGTCTTGATTACGAAGGGCGGCACCATACCCGCGAGGAAACCGAGTGCATCATCAAGGTCCTCGAACGTTGCATACGAAGCCGTTGGTACACCGGCGGCGGCAACGACTTCCTTCATCCAGGCCTTGGATCCCTCGAGCAGAGCACCGTCGGCTCCGGGACCGAACACGACGCGCCCCATTGCACGGAGCCGGTCCGCCAGACCGTCAACGAGTGGCGCCTCGGGACCGATCACATACAGGTCCGCTTCGATGTCCTCTGGCCGGTCTGCCACAGACTCGGCGATCCCAGGGTTACCCGGTGTGATGACCACTTCCGCGGTTCGCGACAGGGCGTCCACCAGAGCGTGTTCCCGTCCTCCGGACCCGACGACACAAACCTTCATTTCAGTGATCCTCCAGCGGCGAAGCGACAGCCTCGGACGCGTATCTCAACTGTTGAACTCGAGGTACTGATCACGACCAGGTCCCGTACCCACGAAGCCGATCGGCACGCCGACCTGGTCCTGCAAGAACTCCAGATAGGTGACCGCGTTGGCGGGCAGTTCACTGCGGTCCCTGACCTCGGACAGGTCGCAGTTCCACCCGGGGAACGTCTCATAGATGGGAGTCGCCTTGAACAGGTCCGACTGGTGATATGGCAGATGATCGTGACGGACTCCGTCGACGTCGTACGCGACGCACACCTTCAACTCGTCGAACGTGTCCAAGATGTCGAGTTTGGTGATCGCAAGTTCGCTAAGCGAGTTGAGCCGAACGGCGTGACGCAGCATCACTGCGTCGAACCAGCCCGGACGACGACGCCGTTTGGTGTTGACGCCGTACTCGTGACCCAGATCGACGATCCGGTCACCTGTTTCGTCGAGCAGTTCGGTTGGCATGGGACCTGATCCGACGCGGGTCACGTAGGCCTTGGCTATTCCGATCACCCGGTCGATGTAGCGAGGGCCGATTCCCGCACCGACACAAGCGCCGCCGGCAATCGGGTTGGATGATGTGACGAACGGATAGGTGCCGTGGTCGAGATCCAGGAATGTCGCCTGGGCGCCTTCCAACAGAATGTTGCCGCCGGACTCGAGTGACTCGTGAAGAAGGGTGACCGTGTCGGCAACATATGGAGCGACCCGCGGCGCGATCTCGGACAGGTATCGGTCGGCCATTTCGTCGGCATCGAAACCGAGCCGGTTGTAGACCTTTGCCAACACAAGATTCTTCTCGGCGAGCACTGCGCTTAGCTTCTCCCGGAAGATCTCGGGGTCGAGCAGGTCCTGCACTCGCAGACCGACCCGCGAGGCCTTGTCCGCGTAGGTGGGGCCAATACCGCGCTTGGTGGTGCCGAGTTTGTTCTTGCCGAGGTGGCGTTCGATCAACCGGTCGAGTTCTTGGTGATACGGCAGGATGAGATGCGCGTTGCCCGAGACCTTGAGCTTGGAACAATCCACGCCTCGGGACTCCAAGGTGTCGATCTCGGCGAGCATCACGACAGGGTCTACAACTACACCGTTTCCGATCACCGGGGTGATGTGGTCATAGAGAACACCCGACGGGATAAGTTGCAATGCGAAGGACTGTCCGTCCACCACGAGCGTGTGGCCAGCGTTGTGGCCGCCCTGGTAGCGAACGACCAACTGCATATCCCTGGCAACCAGGTCGGTTAGCTTGCCTTTGCCTTCGTCACCCCATTGGGTTCCGACTACGACTGTTGCCGGCACTGTGTACTCCTAGAACCGTTTCAGCGAACGAGCCATGGTAGTTCAGGCATATGAAAACTGACGCTTGAGATCCTCGATCATGGGTCCGCGGACACAGGCTGAGTCACGAACGGAAGCCGGATCGAGTCAAGGCGTTCCTTCGGGCGACCCGTTGACAACCACTGGGCTACGAGGGTCGCACCGAAGGGAAATCCGATCCAGAACGTCCTCGGGCTGAGCGCTGCAGTCAGGACGGTCCAACCCATGATTCCCAACGCCATGAGCGCTCCCACCATCGCTGGTTCGGTCAGCGGACGGAACCAGGCCTGTTCCACCGCCGATCGGCGATACACGAAATAGGCCGGCAACAACATCGGCAATGTTCCAATCGCCAAGGTGACCAGTCCAACTGGATCACCCAAGTTGCTGAACACCGTGCTGATCCGCGGCGTGACATCCCACGCGGCTACTGGATCGGGAAGGACTTCTCTCCAGAACTTGATGCTGACGATGAACAGAACTGTCGCAGTCAGAGCGGGAGCGAACGCCGCCCATTTGGAACGTTCCGTCTCTCGATACTGCTTCCAGCACCAAGCCCACAACACGACGATGATGATGGCGAACGAGTCACGAAGCGTGTAGCCGACCGCTATCAAAGGCAGCGTCAACCAAGGACTCTTCCGAGCGAGCAGATACCAACACAGAGCCAGTGCCGCGACCACACCGGAATCGATGAGCAGAGCGGAACCGAAATAGAACAGATTCCAGGACAGCGTGTAGATGATTCCCGCGCCGATCAGGGCTCGTTCGGAAAACCGTTGTTCGCGCAGCGCGAACAACACGATCCAGATACCGAGGATCGTCATAATCGAGTTGGTCATCCCCAGAGACAGGGCCTCGTCGAATGGCAACCAGTGAGCCATCCATGAGATCCCCGACCTGAAGGTGAACGGGTCATAGAAGCAGGTCACTTGGAGTTCGGAATCCGGGACTCCTCGGAAATGCTCGACAAGGGACAGATACTGCATCTCGTCGACCACGACCGGTTTGATGGTGCGACCCGATTCAGTCACATAGGGCTTGATCTTCTCCAGACACGGGCCGACCTGACGCTCATCTGTGACCGGAGATCGGTCGAGCGGCAGGCCGGTCCAGTCGAAGCGAGCAAACCTGACTGAGCCCATGGCGGCGAAGATCAGGGTCAGGCATATGCCGACCTTGACGACTGTTGCTGTCGATACTTTGTACCCCTCCGACCCCAATACAGCCCCTTAGTCGTCGAAGCGACTCAAGGTAATGGCACACGGTTGCCGGATGCGAGCCCTATCCGTCGATGCGGGGACGACGCTGGATCAGGTCTGGATGAATTCCATTGCGAAGTCACCATCGCTGACTCCCAACGTCACCTTGTCTCCATCAGCCGCTTTGCCTTCCAGAATGGCTGTTGCCAAACGGTCACCAACCTCACGTTGGATGAGCCGCTTCAGCGGACGAGCTCCGAACGCTGGGTCGTAGCCATCATGCGCCAACTTCTGTTCGGCCTCTTCGGTGACTTCCAATTCGATGTGCCGATCAGCCAGACGGCCACGTAGCAGGTCCAACTGGATGTCGACGATGTGAACCAGGTCGCCCTGTTCGAGTGCCCGGAACCGGACTATCTCGTCGACCC
>JAGQSZ010000113.1 GCA_020439285.1 Microthrixaceae bacterium | reverse complement strand
AACGGGGACCGACCTGGTCCATCAGCATTGCGACGATCTCTTGATCACCGAGGTAGGCAAGGAGTTGGCGGTGGTTGTGGAGACCGCCCTTCTTTGCCTTGGTGATCAACTTTTCGGCGATCGGGCGCACTGCTTTGGCCTTGGCCTCGGTGGTGACGATTCCCTCGGGGGATGCAACCAGTGAGCAGACGAGGTTCGCCATCATCAGCCGCTGGTGCTGTGACGACCCTCCGAAACGAGGGCCCTTCTTCGGTGTTGCGGGCATTGCTTCCTACTCTCAGTTCCGACCGGCGAGCGAGTAGCCGAGTTCGTCCAGCTTTTCGAGCACCTCGTCCAAGGACTTCTGCCCGAAGTTCGTGATCGCGAGCAGGTCGTCCTCGGTCTTGGCGAGCAGTTCGCCAAGGGTGTGCACCTGCGCACGCTTGAGACAGTTGCTGGGCCGCTCCGAGAAACCGAGTTCCTCGATGGAACGATCCAGGTCAGGTGAACTTGTCGGGATCGCGACGGCCTCGGTCAACTGCAGACCCTCGGGCTCGTCTGACATGTTCTCGATCAGTTCGACGAGTGCACGAAGCGTCGCTCCCGACGATGCGAGTGCTTCTCTCGGGCTGATCGATCCGTCGGTCTCGATTTCGAGAACCAGCCGGTCGTAGTCGGTCTCTTGTTCGACACGGGTTGGCTCGATCGTGAAGGACACACGACGCACTGGCGAGAAGATCGCATCGATCGGGATCTCACCAATGGTCGAGGACTCACGCTTGGAGCTATTACCAGCGAGGTAACCACGCCCACGCTCGACAGTGATGTCGATCGCGAGACGACCCTGGGTGTTCACCGTTGCGAGGTGAGTCTCGGGGTTGAGAATCTCAACATCGGAGGTGGTGATGACGTCGGCAGCGGTCACATCCGCTGGGCCTTGAATATCGAGGCGGAGCTTCACCGGGACGTCGGAGGTGGAGCTGATGACAACATCTTTGAAGTTCAAGATGATGTCACTGACATCCTCGACGACACCGCTGATGGTGCCGAACTCGTGCAGTGCATCGTCGAAGCGGACCATCGTGATGGCCGCCCCGGGGATGGACGACAGAAGCGTCCGGCGAAGCGAATTGCCGATTGTGTGTCCGAAGCCCGGCTCGAGTGGACCGATGGCGAACTTCTGGAGTTTGGCGTCTTCGTCTCCGATGGCCTCTACCGTGGGCCGCTGTATGACGAGCATCTGTTTCGTACCTCAGATAGCTATTGTGGGTGGGAATTCCGGGAGAACCCGGGGCGAATGAGGGCGATTGCCCCCGATTATTACTTGGAGTAAAGCTCGACGATGAGGTGCTCACGCACCGGCACGTCAATGTGTTCACGGAGTGGCAGCTCGCGAACGGTGACTTCTTGTCCACCGTCGCTGGCCTCGAGCCACGGAACAACTGCGCGACCGAGGGTGTCCATGTTGTGCTGAATGATCAGCAACTGACGGGACTTGTCGCGCAAGGTGATCACGTCACCCTTGCGAACCCGGTAGCTGGGGATGTCGAGACGACGGCCATTGACGTTGATGTGTCCGTGATTCACGAACTGGCGTGCCTGGGGACGGGTTGAAGCCCAACCTGCCCGATAGACGACGTTGTCGAGACGAAGTTCGCAGTAGCGGAGCAGGTTCTCACCAGTAACGCCCTGGCGACGGTTCGCCTCGGCGTAGAGGTTACGGAACTGCTTTTCGTTGAGTCCGTAGGTGAAGCGAGCCTTCTGCTTCTCCTGGAGTTGGAGGAGGTACTCGCTCACGTTGCCGCGACGACGGGTACGGCCGTGCTCACCCGGTGGGTAAGGACGCATCTCCATTGCTGTGTTCTCGCCAGCGGTGCCCCAAATATTGGTACCTAGGCGGCGCGATACGCGTGCGCGTGGGCCTGTGTAACGCGACATCCCTACATCCTCCGACGCTTGGGTGGGCGGCAACCATTGTGCGGAACAGGAGTCACGTCCTTGATTCCGGTCACTTCGATGCCGACATTTTGTATCGAGCGAATTGCGGTTTCCCGGCCAGATCCCGGGCCTTTGACGACGACATCGACCTTGCGAACGCCGTGTTCCATCGCCTTACGAGCGGCCTGCTCGGCTGCCATCTGAGCAGCGAAAGGTGTCGACTTGCGAGAACCCTTGAAACCGACATTGCCGGCCGAGGCCCACGACAAGATGTTGCCCTCCTGATCGGAGATGGCGATGATCGTGTTGTTGAACGACGACTTGATGTGCGCAATGCCGTACGTGACGTTCTTGCGCTCTTTCTTGCGGGGTCGACGACCCCCTGAGGGTGGCTTCGCCATTACTTGCGGACCTTCTTCTTACCGGCGACTGTCTTCTTGGGGCCCTTGCGGGTGCGAGCGTTGGTGTGGGTGCGCTGACCACGAACGGGAAGGCCACGACGGTGGCGAAGTCCCTGGTAGCAGCCGATCTCCATCTTCCGCTTGATGTTCTGGGAGACCTCACGACGAAGGTCACCTTCGACCTTGACGTTCTCCTCGATCCAGGAGCGCAGCTTGGTGACCTCTGCATCGGTGAGATCACGCACACGCGTAGATTCGTTGATGCCGGTCGCGTCGCAGATGTCCTGCGCCTGCGAACGACCAATTCCGTAGATGTAGGTGAGCGAGATGAGGAGTCTCTTCTCGCGGGGGATGTCTACGCCGGAAATGCGTGCCATGTGTCCTTCCTAACCCTGACGCTGCTTGTGACGCGGGTTATCGCAGATGACCATCACGCGCCCGTGGCGGCGGATCACTCTGCATTTCTCACAAATCTTCTTGACGCTGGGTCGTACCTTCATAGGTTTCTCCGGACTGCACGCAGCCCATGTGTAACTCGAAAGCTTGCGCTTTCACTTGTAGCGGTAGGTGATCCTGCCGCGTGAGAGGTCGTAGGGGGTCAGCTCAACCTGGACCTTGTCGCCGGGAAGAATACGGATGTAGTGCATTCGCATTTTTCCGGAGATGTGGGCCAGTACTTCATGCCCGTTGTCGAGTTCGACGCGGAACATCGCATTAGGCAACGGTTCGGTGACCGTGCCTTCCAATACGATGGCGTCATCCTTGGGCTTTGCCAGAGCTGGATCCTCCTGATGCGGCCCCATAGTGGGACTAGAGTGGAACGAGTACGGCCTGACCCGCCGTGACGCGACGAATCGCGTGAAGGCGGCACGGGCCGACGGACAACTCTAGAGGAACGGGCACGCGCGAGCAAAGGCGGCGGTGAAAACCAGTTCAACTCTGGTTGCCAGTTGCCGACTATTGGTCCATGACCGTCGTCTATTCCCAAGCTCCCCAAGCTTCAGATGCCGGATCACTCACCGACAAAACGTCTTTGGTCGGCGTCGCTTGGACCCGATGGATCATCTGGATTGTCGTTTCGATCAGCACTGCGCTGCGACTCTCGGTAGCAGTGCTGCCAGAACACATCCTGACGAAACTGGTCATTGACGATGCTGCGTACTACGCAAGGATCTCCCAACATGTAGTTGAGGGCCACGGATCGACGTTCGATGGAATTAGCGCCACCAACGGATACCACCCGCTGTGGATGCTCATAAGCGCATCGTCGCAGACGATCAGCGGTGGAGGATTCGCCCAGTTTCGGATGCTCGCAGTAATCCAGGCGTTGACGATGCTTGCTGCGATGGGCGTGTTCGTCCACGTATTTCGCCCGAGGCTCGGTGATATCCCCGTAGCGATTGGTCTTGCTCTGTGGACACTCACTCCGATGAGCCTCGTCGGGTCCATGTCCGGAGTGGAAGGTGCTCTCGCTGCTCTGACGGTCATGGGTGTCATCTGGGCCGGCATCAACTACTTGGACGCGCCCTCGTCTCGTCACGCAATAGTTGCGGGGCTAACTATTGGTGTCACGTTCCTCGCTAGAACCGATTCGCTCTTCGCCGTTGTCGGTGTGGGCCTATGGATAGTCATCGAGCAGCGACGGACCTGTTCGAACAAGGCAATTCTGGCTCGCCACTCTGCAATGGCGATGGCCGCAAGTCTGGTGGTCGCGTCTCCTTGGCTCATTTGGAACCTGATGAGCTTCGGGACTATCGAACAGTCGAGCACCGGAGCTCGGCCGATGGTGGTCTGGAATCACCTCGAACGCACCGGGGGAACGGGCACCGACACGGTGTCGCACCTTCTTACTGTCACCATTGCGTCAGCCAAGTTCCTCGGAACTCGTTGGTCTGGTCTACTCGGTTGGCCTCCAGTGCTCGCAATCGGCGGGATCCTGTTGTCGATCTGGGTGATACGGAACAGGACTTCGGACCAACGCGCCAACTCCTTCACACGGCTCGGTCTGGCTCTGCTGTTGGCTGGTAGTGCCCTAGCCGTCGTTCATGCTGGAATCCGCATGGTCCCGCGTGAGTACTACTTCGAGTGGGTACGTATGGGGCTCGGAGTCTTTGCAGCCGGAATCACCGCTCGATCATTACGCCAAGACTCTGAACCGGCGAACAACCGATCGACTTCGACCCACCGTTTTGGCCATGTATTGCTTTGTGGCGCCATCGGTCTGAGCATCTTTCAGAGCATCCAGACTGTTCAAACAATGGCCGCGCCTCCCTTCGAGTGGCAGCCGTCAATGGTGGAAGCCGGACGCTGGCTCGAAGCAAACACCGAACCGAGCGATCGTGTTCTGTCGTTCAACGCTGGGTTCATCAGCTACTTCTCTCAGCGAACGGTGTTGAACCTGGACGGAGTGGTCAACAACCAGGCGCTCGATGCGCTCAAAGAACGGCGGCTGGCCTCGTACATGTGCGAGTCCGAAGCCAAGTGGTACGTGGACTTCGAGCCTTGGATGCTCGAAGAGCACAGCGACTTCTTGGGTCCTGACTCTGACCGGTTGATGTTGGAGCCGGTGGTCGAGTTCCATAGCCAAGGTTCGGCCCGATACGACAACGGCTCAACAATGCAGGTCTTCCGCTTCTCCTGCACCGACTGAGGCGATGAGCTTGCCAGTTTCTTGTGAGTAACCCCGAGGCGATGTTCGCGTCGAGCGCTCTGGTCACAATGAAGACCTAGACGGCAGCGTCGATGACTCCGACGAGCTCGGCCTGGACTTCGGTGGGCGCTCCAACACCGTCAACGATCACCAAGAGGCCCTGGCCGTGATACCAGTCCAGAAGAGGCGCCGTTTGCGATTCGTAGAGTGCCAACCGTTTGCGGACTGCTTCTTCGGTGTCATCCGCGCGCTGCACGGCCTGGCCTCCGCACCCTTCAACGGTGCAAGGGACCGTCGGAATGTTGATGTCCGGAGCCGCGTAGTTCGTGCCGCATTTCTCGCACACTCGCCGTGACGCGATTCGTTTGACCACTACGTCCTCGGGCACGTTCAGGTCGATCGCAAGGTCTATGCCTGCATCTCCAAGCAGAGACCTCAGGTCTTCAGCCTGCTGAGTCGTTCTAGGAAAGCCGTCGAGGATCCAACCGTTTGCGGCATCGGGCAAGCTGAGCCGTTCAGCGACCATGCCCAACATGACGTCATCGGAGACGAGTTCTCCACGATCCATTATCTCCTTGGCCTTGAGCCCGAACTCGGTGCCGTCGCGGACGGCTGCACGCAACATGTCACCGGTGGAGATGTGTGGAATTGAGTAGTGCTTTGCGAGCTCAACGGCCTGGGTTCCCTTGCCAGCCCCCTGACGACCGAAGATCACCAAACGGATGGAACGCTGCGCTTGTGCATCTGAAACCATGGTCTAACCCTCCCATCGGGTGATGGCCGACAGACGGGAACTGGCTACTTCTTTGACAAGAAGCCTTCGTAGTTCCGCATCATCAGTTGACTGTCGACCTGCTTCATCGTCTCGAGTGCAACGCCAACTGCGATCAGCAATGATGAACCACCGAGAGCGTAGGCCGCGCCCCCGGAACTGGGACCCAAGAGGGCTCTCACGAGAATCGTCGGGAGCACAGCAAGACAGGCGATGAACAAGGCGCCCGGAAGCGTGATCCGGTTCAGCAGTCGAGCCAAGTATTCCTCGGTCTGGGGACCGGGGCGGATACCGGGAATGAAGCCACCTTGTTTGCGCAGGTTGTCAGCCTGTTGAACTGGGTCGAAGGATATGGCGGTGTAGAAGTACGTGAAGCCGACGATGAACAGAGCAAGAACGAACAGGTAGATCGGGTTGATCGTGTTGGCGAGGTTGTCATTGATCCACTTGGACAGAGACGCTCCCCAACCCTTGGAAGGCAGAACCTGTGACAACAGAACAGGCAGGTTGATCACTGCGGAGGCGAAGATGATCGGAATAACACCGGCCTGGTTGACCTTGAGCGGAATGTATGTGCTCTGGCCTGCGTACATCTTGCGACCAACGACACGCTTGGCGAACTGAACTGGGATTCGCCTCTGCCCCTGTTCGATGAACACGATCGCAACCAGCATCACGACGAATGCTGCGAGGAAGATGATCAGCCTCTCCAACCCGGCTGCATAGATAGCGCCGAAGGCGCTCGGAAGGCTGGAGACGATCGAACAGAAGATGATCAACGACATGCCGTTGCCGACGCCACGGGTCGTTATCAATTCACCCATCCACATCAGCAGTGATGAACCGGCTGTGAAGGTCAACACGATCAGCATGACCCGGGCGGGCGTGAAGTTGGGAACCAGGTCGATCTGTCCGGAGCCCGATGACACGAGCCCGCCACCGCCGTTGTGGAACAAGAACACCAGACCGGTCGACTGCAAGATGGAGATGCCGATCGTCAGGTACCTGGTCCACTGGGTGGTCTTACGCTGACCAACCGCACCCTGTTCCTGCCATTCCTGCAGCTTGGGGATCACCACAGCGAGGATCTGCATGATGATCGATGCCGTGATGTAAGGCATGATCCCGAGGGCAAAGAAACTGAACTGCGTCAGCGCACGCCCCGAGAAGAGCTGCAGGAACGCGAGCACGCCGCCTTCGCGTGCCTGCTCGCTGATCGACGACACTGCGTTCTGGTCGATTCCGGGCACGGGAAGGAAACACCCGAACCGGTATACGACCAACATGAACACGGTGAAGAGCACCTTGTTCCTGAGGTCTTCGACTTTGAAGATGTTTCCTATTCGGGACACCTGTACTCCTGCTACCAGTTCTTCAGGTCGGCAACTACTGCCTCTGCGTGTAGGTCACCGCAGTGTAGAGCCCAGCGGTGGTAGTAACGCTCAGCGGTTGGTGTGGGCACTTCCGTGGAATGCCGGGCGAACCTTGAACGGCAACGGGAGCTTCTCGATTGAGCCGCCCGCAGCGGTGATCGCTGCTTCAGCGGATGCTGAAAAGCCGTGGACACGAACGGTCACCTTACGGTTCAACTCGCCCCTACCGAGCACCTTGACCAAGGCGCCCTTGGAGACCAGACCCTTGGCGACCAGTGTCTCCGGGGTGATCTCGTCTAGGCCGCTCTCATTGATCGTGTCCAGGTTGATCGCCTGGTATTCGACTCGGAAAGGGTTGTTGAAGCCACGAAGCTTCGGGACGCGTTGAGCGAGGGGCAACTGGCCACCTTCGAAGGTGACCGGAACGGTGCCCCGTGCGCGCTGACCCTTGGTACCACGGCCTGCGGTCTTACCACCCTTGCCACCGATACCACGACCGACACGCTTGCCGGGACGTCGAGCCCCTTCTGCGGGCTTGAGATCATGGATTTTCATCACTCCGCTCCTTGCGCGGTGAGGTCCTCGACATCAATGAGGTGAGGAACCTTTTGGATCTGGCCGCGCAACTGCGGCGAGTCCTCGTGAATACGTGACTTGCCAATTCGGCCGAGCCCAAGAGCGCGGAGGGTTCCCCGCTGCTTTGGCTTGGACCCGATGGCCGAACGGGTCTGAGTTACCTTGATCTGGCCCATCACGCCACCTCGAAGGGTTCGGGTGCAGGTCCACGCTCCGACTCGCGATATGCGCGGAGCAGACCTGCGGGGATGCAATCCTCGGGGTCGAGACCACGAAGCTTCGCGATCTCATCGGGACGGCGCAGATCCTGAAGTCCAGCGACTGTTGCACGTGCAACGTTGATGTAGTTGGAGGAACCGAGGGACTTGCACAGCACGTCCTGGATGCCTGCTTCTTCGAGAATGGCGCGGGCAGCACCACCAGCGATCACTCCGGTACCGGGTGCCGCTGGCTTGAGCAGCACACGACCGGCTCCGACCACACCGATCACAGGGTGGATGATCGTACCGCTGGCCAGAGGAACGGTGAACAGGTTCTTGCG
>JAGQSZ010000112.1 GCA_020439285.1 Microthrixaceae bacterium | reverse complement strand
TCCGACCTCGGTTCCCCAGAACCAGAGAGTTGTCCCCGGGGTCGCAGCGGATGTCCATGCTTCGATGTGCGGGCGGTACCACTCCACCAGCCCCTCGGCGTCGGTGGTGTCTCCGTGGAAGCCGCGCACACCGTAGGCACCGTCACTGATGATGGTGTTCGGCGTCTCCCATTCGGCGTACACGTCCCGTACGTCGCCGTGGTACAGGGCGTAGGGAGCATCGGCGTCCTTGACCAGCCGTAGATCGCGCTTCGACCGTGTTGCCTTGGTGTCCCGTCGAGCTGTAGCAGAGCGCGCAGCCATTGCCTTGTTCCTGTCTGTAGCGGTGACGCTGATGCTAGGCACTGACCTGTCGGAGCGGCGTGGGCCGGTGCATGTTGTCGCCTATCTGTTACCAGGAGTATCCGACAACCATCTTGTCCCTCCGCAGCGGGCTCCCCGAACACCGCACACCCGCGTGTCGAGATCCCGTGAACCGCAACCCCGCTAATAATCCCTCAACAATTCAATTCCCAAATTTATGGATAAATTGATAATAAACATGTAACACCTATTCCATTCTATTTCTCCATAAGTCGTGTTATTGTTTTTATATGACCGCCGCTATTTCAATTCCATATCAGGAATTGATAAAAACGCATAAACGTGTATGTCGCGCGCAGGCTCGCGCCGCCGAAGCCCGCCGCGACCTGGACGACGTACTCGCTGATCTCTACGACCAGGGCGTCCCGCAGTCGTTCATGGCTCGGCTGATGGGCACCACGCAGCCCTACGTGTCGCAGCGGATCAGTGCCCATCGCAGGGAACTCGCGTACGGAACCGCTTCTGACCGGAGGCACAATGAGGACGCGGCGTCTCACCAGCGCCGCGAAGGAGGGGACGTTTAGTCATGCACGCCACCGATCAGCACGTGGAGCAGTGGAGCGCCTGGGACACAGGTCTGTCCAACATGACCGACAACCCGTGGACAGCCGCGATGGACGGTTCGTGGACGGGTCCGGCCGCCGACGCTGGGGCAGAACGTGCTCAGAAGCTTGACGTTTACATGGAGAAATTCGGCGATGCCGCCAAGACGATGAAGACCATCACCGAGGCGCAGCAGGCGGCGGACGAGCGTTGGGCGCAGGCACCCAGCGAAGCAGACGTACGGAAGGCGCAAGCCCTGTGGCTGATCGCCAAGAACAGTGACGCCTCCAACACCGCCGCGTTGGAGAAGGAGTACTTGGAACTCAAGGACAAACGGGAGTCCGAGGAAGAGGCATACAAACGCGCGTGTGAGGACACCCAGAAGTCCATTGAGGCGTTGGAACTTCCCGACGTTCCCGACGACAGCAGCGGTACGGGCGAGAAGCCCACCGACGACGACAAAGACCCGAAGGATCCAACCGACGACGATGGCTCCGACGACGAAGAAGAAGACGACGGCGGCTTGGACGGCAGCGGGGACGACAAGCCAGGCAGCGGGGAGAAGGGTGACGACAAGCCCACCGACCCGACATCGCCGAAGCCCACCTCCCCTTCTTCAACGACCCCGAACCCAAGCAGCAGCACCAAGCCTGATGTCACGTCCCCAAGCACCCCGAACCCAAGCAGTTCGGAGACACCGCACATCCCGGTGAACGCATCCACGAACTTGTCCAGCGACTCTTCGGCTTCCAACGCGCCAAGTAGCAGCACCCCGAAGGTGTTTCCATCAACGCAGCAGTCCACCGCGCAGCCGTCCATGGCAACAGCGCAGCCGCAGCAGGTAGTGATGACTCCGGCGCAGAGTGCCCCCTCATCGTCAACCCCCGCATCTCAGCAGCAGCCCTACCGTCCCTCGTCCCCGACGCCATCGCACTCAACGTCCACCACGCAGCGGGATCGGACGGACGACACTGATCCTGTTGGGCTCATCGGATCCCCTGTACCTGTATCGCACGCCGTACCTGTTTCTCACAGCCCGATGCCGAACAGCAGCGGCATGAGTGGCACGTCCCTGTCCAGCGCCAGCAGCAGCGGCGCACCTACCGCACCCACCGCAGCGGCACCAGGGGCGAACCCATCACCGAACACGCCCGTAGGCGGTGTGGGCGGTGTAGGCAGCCCTCTTGGCGCGGGGAACAAGACCACGACAAGCAGTGGACGCACACCTACCTACGCCGCCGACCAACCAAGCACCCCGGACAAGACCGTGTCCGGCGGCAGCATCGGTGGAAGCGCTGATGACGAACAGAAACGCCGCGAGATGGAGAACGAAGAGATCACGCGGCGGTTGCAGGAGATTTCCGACCGCCGCGCGGCATGGGACAAAGCGCAAGGAGCAGCATGAGGTTCAAGTACGTTGCCGCAGCGGCAGTTTCAGTTGCCGTACTCAGTGGATGCAGCGCGACCACGGGCGGGTCACCGCAGCCTGGACGTGTTGACACATCCTCAACAGCAACCCGCAGCGAGACCACCACGACGACCGCCGAAGCGGCACGGACTCCCGTCACCATTGAGGGGGACACGGGCGATTCCCTCGACCAACTGGCGCAGACCACGCTCGATTCGCTGGTCACCTTCTGGGATGGGCAAGGCAAAGTCACGGAGCCGCTCACGTATCGCTACTGGGAGTCAGGCAAGGGTGAAACTTCTCCGGTGTGCGCGAAGCATACGCACCGTGGCGGCATGTTCTGTAACCGCAAGTCAGGCGCGAAGAAGGACGACGAATTAGATTGGGACAAAACCTATCTCGGAACTGTCGTTGACGACCCCAAGGTAGGCGCGAAGGCGGCTCCCGTGCTGATCCTGGCACATGAATACGGGCACGCTGTACAGGCAGCGACTGGGCACTACAAAGACAACCCAAACAGGGAACTCCAGGCTGATTGTCTCGCAGGGGTTTTCGGCAAGAACACCGTACCGGAAGTGACTGACTCCGAGTGGGCAGCAGCGACGTTCGTTGTCTACCGCGCCATGTCCGATGGGCTGGATATGGACAAGATCACGGATCGGACGAAGGCGTTCACTACGGGACGGTATGGCAGCTTCGACACCTGCATGAGATACACGGGCTGAACGTTCCCGTCAGGGACGCTCACTACGTTCCCGTCACGTCCCTAAACGGCTAGCTTCTTGTCGGTGTTCGGAGAGAAGCTCATTCCCATGAGCGAAACCGCCGAGACCGTAACCGAACTCACCGCCAACTCACGCGGCGTATGGTTGGTCACCACGCAAGGTAGCACCCACGTTTGGGATCTGGACGCCTGGACTTACGAACGCCGCCCAGGATCGGGACGAAGCCAGTTCATCGGAGATAGCTCACCGCAGCCCATATGGGACGTGAAGGTCTTCCCCCGCGTTGGGCACAGCTTCTACGTGGAGCTGGACGACACCGCGACGCAGATCCAGTTCCGCATCAGCACGGAGGTTGTCCGCATCGAGCGCCTGTCCTGAACAGCACAAGGGAAAGCCCCAGTGCCGTACAGTTCATCCCGGCCTCTGGGGCTTTCCCCTGTGCGTCTACGGCAGCCCGCGCGGGCACTTCTTGTAGGCACCGCAACACCGAGTCCGTTCCCGCTGGGGTTCGGGCACCATCACAGCGCGCGGCGTCGGCGGGGTCAGGAACCCGCTGATGTTCGGATGCCAAGTCGCGTGTTCGTGCCCGCAGCGGTAGATCACTCCCCGCCGCCGAGGACGCCCCGAGAGCCTGTTCACCAGCACCAGTTCACCCGGTACAGGCATCAACGTCTGAGCCGCCCAAGCAGCCGCCGCAAACGTCCCAGGGGACTCATGGGCGGCACTGAGCGCGGCGGCACATGCCACCAGTTCCGCATCCCCGTCCCAGACCCCATGCGCCAAGTCAGTTCGCGTCCACGTCAACACCCTCCCGTCACGGGTCGCCACCGTGAAGGTGTCCATCCAGGGGAACTCAGCGTGTGCCAGTCCCGCAGCGGGGCAGGTCATTTCAACGGTCATCGTTCATCCTCCAATTCGACGGTGATACTCCAGGTGTCAGTCGTGACGGTCACGCGGCTGGTAGATGGGACAGCGAAGTTCAGGTCACCCAGGTCTACGTCCAGGGGCAGGTTCAGGGCTCCACGCAGCCGCTCCATGTCCATCCTTCCGTCCTCCCGCAGGAAGCGTCCTCGGGCTGATTCCGCACCGAATATGACGGTCACTATCGGCGTCATCAGTCCTCCTCCAGCCAGGCGTCGCTATCTCCGTACGGCACCAGGTCGATACGGATGCTGAACTCAGGGCACGCCAACATCGCGCGGGGACGTAGAGCGAGCTGTCGGTCAACTTCGCGGCAGACCTTGATGTACAGCGCCTCGTCGCTGAGCAGGTGGATCAATCCCAGCTCACTCGCAGCCTCCTCGATCCCGCATGCCAACGCGGGCATCGGCTCAGCGTCCAGATAGTCGCCAGTCGTCGTTCGGGTCTCGCCCGTGTTCCGCAGCGTGACGGTCACCATGCACCAGATGGAGTCTTCGTCCTCATCGGTGAACGGGGCCGGGTCATAGGACACGGGGAACCACCAACAGCGAACCGAACTCACCTATAGTCACCTCGGCGTCGCCGTTGTGCAGCAGCTGGTAGCAGAGCGCGTAGAGCGTCCTGTAGATGAACGTGTCCGTGAACAGTGAGTAGTCCATGTCGGCGTTCGCCGCCGCATCGCACAAAGCATCCGGGGTCAGATCCCGCAGCGGGACGGTCACGGCGTCATCATCGGACGCAGGTGTCCAGGTCATCATGTACGGCATCAGTTCTACGCCCGTTCGTCCCGCAGCGCCTTCAGGGTGAGGGCGAGGACAACCAGCACACCCAGCGTGGCGGTCGCCAGGAACAGAATGTGCTCGGCGTTGAAATCGTGTCCCGCGCCTCCGATTACGAGTGCTAGGAGCGCGCCGAGGATGACCGCGGCGTTGCGGTAGGGCTTCATGGGTTTAGCTTCGCTCGGAACTCGGACATCCTCCAGCACCTGTTCAGGCGTGGTTAACAGCGTCGGGCTGCGGGTCGCTGATCCGCTCGATGCGCCGAACCTCGGTGGACAACCGCGTCTGCACCTGGTCGACGGTGTCGTCCAACTCCACGTAGAAGGACTCGCCCACCTTCGGAAAACGCCCAACAGACCAAATCCGCTGCGGGACACCATCACCCTGGAAGTTCCCACGTCCCCGCCCAGGGCGGCGGGTGTACGTCCAAGAATCCAGATCCCATATATGGGTTGAACCTTGCGTGGTGACGAGCCACACGCCGCCGGTGTCGGCGGTCAGCTCTTGGACGGTCTCAGCTTTGGTGTGCGACATACATCGAGCTTCGCTCCGCGCGGCGGTGGATATCCAGTTCTACGGGGACGTGCCGCGCGGTGATGCCCGAGGGACTTCCTAGGAGTTCCCGCCGTAGGCGGGTCGGGGCTGTTCCCGTGGGATTACCCAGCGCGCAGCAAGTCGAGAGGGTCGCCCTCTACCGCCACAGGATCGGGCTGCTCCCCGCCAACCACAGGCACGGGCGCAGCGTCCTCGACAACAGGCGCAGCGGGAGGTGTCTGTTCACTCAGCACAGGAGCTGGAACTGGAACTGGGTCGCCAGCAACGGGATCAGGCGCAGCCGCAGCGTCGTCGGCGGGAACAGGAACGTCAGCGGGAGCGTCCAGACGGAAGATACCGTGTCCCGCCGCGTCTACGGTGGACACTTCCTCGATGGGTCTGATGTCGCCGTTCTCCATCAACACCTCGCCGTTCCCGATGGCGACACCCGCACCTTCAGCGCCGCGCACAATGTCACCCTCACGAACGTCCATCGGCGGGACGGGGGCTCCGATGTCCTGCCCAACGGGCGGCAGCGTGAAGCCAGCCATGTCGGCGGCTGCGTAGATCGTTCCCGCGCCCTCATCGTTCAGCAGCTCACGAACCATCGCGGCATGCTCAGCGGTCGGGAAGGTGACTGAACGCCCATCAGGAAGCTCGACTGTCCGCAGTTCTTCGTCTGTGGGTTCAGGCGCGGCGGGCTCGTCCTCGGTGACTACCTCCCCGTCTTCGTCGGTGATCAGCTCCTCGTCCTCCGCAGCGGCGTCCTCATCGGAAACATCCGTGTCCGTGTCCTCGTCCTCGGCAGCGGCAAGATCCTCGCCCAGGGGGCTGATCTCCACTTCCTCGTCTTCGACAGGCTCACCCTCGAACAGTTCAGGCGTCTCGGGATCCTCGCCCATCAACTGGTCGAACGCGGCGGGCGTCATCGACTCGGTTGGCGTTGTCGAGCCCAGGGGGCTGGTGCCCATATCGCCCAGGGGGCTTGACGCAAGTGACGTGCCCAGGGGGTTGCCCAAGTTGCCCAGGGGGCTGATCGGGGACGTGTTCTTCGTCGGTGTTGTCGTCCCAGGGGGCGTGTCCTGAACATCGCCCAGGGGGCTGATGGTCTCGGGGGCGATGCTGCCCAACGAGAGCAGGTCTCCCGCACCGGGGAGGCTGTCTGGCAGGATGTCACCAACGGTGCTGGTCACCTTGTCCCACACACCCTTGGCTTTGTCGAAGATGGTCTCGCCGGGGAGGTTACGGGAGCCCAACTGCTCCACCATCAGGCGGAACATCTCCACAGCCTCGTCGTTATCTTCAAGTGCTGCTGTGGCTTTGGAGGCTGCCTCGTCCAGGCGCGTGTCCAACGCGGCGGCGACATCCTCTGGGAATTTATCGTTCCACAGACCACTCACCAGACCCGCTCCGAGGGCTCCCGCTCCCGCACCCACGATCCCGCCCCTGAGACCCGCGACGGCTCCCGCTGCGGTGGCTGTCCAGGAGAAGCCACTTTCGCCGTTGGCGTATCCGTTCGCCAAGTCCGCGCGGTTCTTCTTAACGGTGTTGCGCAGCAAGGAGTGTGCCTCTTGGGCGGCGTTGTTCGATGTGCCGAGCATCTGTCCCGCTGCCTGGCTGATGGCGGACACCTGATCCTGGATATTGCTCAGGTTCGAGTAGCGCTTGTCGATGAGGACGGCGACCCATTGTTCGTCCGCCGCCGCGTTGAGAGACTCGATGGTCTCGCCCAGGGCGTCATGCACCGCTGCGTAGTAGGCGTCCGCGAGTTCCGTTGTAAGAGTTGCAGGTTCGGTGATGGTATCGACACAGCCATTCGCGCAGCGGTGGTCGTGGAAGCTGCGGACATCCTCGCTGTCGTACCCGAAGGTTTTGACGTTGAGGTCGTCGGTCAGCCGGTCAAGTTCGTCCACCTGGGCGACATCATCGAAGTTCCCGTTGCCTGTAACCGGGTAGTAGTTGGTTCGCCCGTACTCGGGCGGCTTACACGCCCATTCGCCGTCGCCCTCGCCAGCGAAGACCTCGGTGGCTGGCTTCGTGATGAGGTTCGCGGCGTAGGCGGCGAGACCCGCGATACCAGCCTTCTTCATGATGCGCCCGAGGGCGGCTTTGCGTTCAGGTGACAGACCCTGGACGTGCTTCTGAACCTGACGAGCCAAGCCGCGCTTGGGCTTTGGCTTGTCGTACTCGGCGTTGACACCGTCAGAGTCGGCTACGAAAGTTCGGAAAGTTGTCATGGCGTGTACTCCGTGCAAGTAGAGGGGGTTCCGTGGTAGCCAGCCGCCACAGCTTTCCCTGACTTCGATCCGTAGAGGACGTTCTGCGCCCGCTCCAGGGTGAGCTGACCCATCGCCGAATTCGCGGGATCAAGCATCGTCCACTTCGCGTATCCGCCGCCCATACAGTCAGCGCGCAACTCGTCAGTGTCAAGGTCGTCACTGTCCGCGTTGTAGATGTGGAGCACCATGTGACCAACCTCGTGGGCGATGGTGGCGCGGACGGTGTCCTCAAGAGTGGCACCGCGTTCCACTGCCCAGGAACGGAGAACGGAGGGGCTCCATCCGCCGCGCTTGGAGGACGGGCACACCCACGCGGCGGCGCTATCCGAACCGTCTCCGTCGCAAGTCCCGATGCCGTTTTTGAACATATGCAATGTCACGTCAACGCCGTTCGCTGCCCACATTACGGTTACGTCGTCCAGCGACTTTGCGATGAGACGGTCAACTTCGTCGTTCGACACGCTGAGGTCGCAGTTCAGTCCATCGCATGCGCCGACACTGGGTTCTGCGGGAACAGGTTGCGCGACAGGAGTCGGCGCGGTCAGCGTCACCTCATCAGCGAGGACGCACTTCCCGATTTGAGACAGCTCATATCCCTCGTCACAAACGATCCCCGTGCCGCTGTCCTGCTGCGCGACCCCGTCAACGGCGCTAGTGCATCCCGCCAGTGTGAGACACACAGTGACCGCTGCAACACCAAGCGCGCGTACAGGTTTCATTTACCCGCTTTTTCCTTTGCTGTTCTTCGCGTTCT
>JAGQSZ010000111.1 GCA_020439285.1 Microthrixaceae bacterium | reverse complement strand
GTGACAACACCCCCCAGGCCATCAAAATGACAGGGGCACAAAGCCCTGCCCGCACTGTCGAGCAACCCAGACCGAAGATAACCCCACGGCCCAACAACAAGGTAAGGGGTGTCCCGCCGGAGTTCATCACTTCAAACCACGACACCTTGATGCCCATATTCACTACCTCAGAGGTAATCAAAATATCTATGATTGGTCACCACCTAATAGGTCGTGCCAAGTCAGACAATCGGCGCCAACCATCCGACGACGGCACATGCCGGGACGTTGCCACGGACTAACTGGCGACCGAGCCGGACAGTTCGCCTTGGACCTCCATCAAGGGTTCAGGCTCATCATCAGACCCAACGATCCAGTTCCAACCAAACCGGGCCACCGCATCAACTGGTCTCAGGTCGAGACCATCACGATCATAGAAATCACCGACAATCACGACTTAGCTCCCGAAATGACCACGCACACATACGAACCGGACGTCGTATACCCCGCTGGCGAAACTCTCGCCGAACTACTTGAGGAGCGGGGTATGACTCAAGCAGACCTGGCTGCTCGAACCGATCTCTCTGCCAAACAGATCAACCAGATCAACAAGGGAGTTTCCTCAATTACTCCGGAGACTGCAGTAGCGCTGCACCGAGCCACTGACGTTCCCGCTGAAGTTTGGACCCGACTCGACTCTGCATATCAGGCATGGAAGGCCGGGCAGGCCGAGGTTGAGAGGCTCGCAAACGAATCGGATTGACTGAAGGAGCTTCCGATCAAAAGCCTTCGTTCACGCGGATTTCTGCCAGAGACCAAAGACATCGTGGAGACCGTTCGAGCCGTTTGCCAGTTCTTCGGTGTAGCCAGTCGAAGTGCATGGGAGCCCGTGTGAGCAGAGCCTCAACTGTCAGCGAACAAGGAGAGCAAACTCCCTGAACTGTGATGCAGGAACAAGTTCGAGGTCCGCAAGGGTCACCCGTGCCTCATAGCCACCGTGTGCAGACTTGGCGTTGATGCGCTTGGTCACAGCAGCGGACAGTCGCTCCTGCGCCTTGGCGAGTCCCTCGATGTCCAATTCGTTGTCATCGTTGATAAACCCTGCGGCCAACAACGATTGACGAGTCAGTTCCCCCAAGACATGCACACGCGGGCCGTCCACCCTGGAGTACCAGCGCACGACTGCACCGACAGCCCGTGCTTCCATTGACGCCGTTCCACCGGATTGTGACGCCTTGACAAAACTCTTGGTGAGGCGAACCCGCACATAGTCAAAGTGGTCGAGGACGTTCTCGACGACTTCAGTGGAAAATGGCACTCGACCGAACCGTGTAGCGAGCCACTCACCAAAGTGCGCCCTGTTCGGCCCCGTAAATGGGCGCACACACCGGACTACCTCGGCAGTGAGAGATCCCTTCAGCACCGTGGTGACCCAGGCCAGGTCGACAACAGGCATGAATCCTTCGGGCAGGATGAATTTGTCATGAGGATATGCGAAGCGGCGGGCTGAATAGCCGTTGCGGTGAAGCACCTGCCACTCCTGTACTGGGACAAGTACGAGTGGAGCAATCAGTACTGTCGGCTCGTCGCCGGCGTCAACGATGTCGCAGTCCTGGCTGAGCAGGACATACCAGTTGGTCGCGGCGTCTACAGCGACTGCCCATGCGTCAGCCTCACCCGGTTCCGTGGGCCATCGAGCACCAGGCAACTCAGGAGCTACGGCCACTCCGACACCGGCCACGGCTTGGGTAAGCCCACTCAAGGCATCGCCCTGCTTCGGCGGAGAAAGTACATCTATCGACAAGGGAGCGTCAGTCGTCGCCTTCAATGGCAACCTAAGCGACGCTTGGTTCGACCCCGATGTCGGCGACGCGCCGAACTCAGGCGGACTCGGCGACACGTTTCAGCACCACCACAGCGAAACCGTTGGATGTCTGGACCATCTCGTCCAGCGCGTCTCGTCCGACGGAGGCTGAAACCTCTTTCGACTCCTTGGCGGACTGCGCTGCCTGATGGCCCCGTATCCGAGCCGCCCGCCTGGCAAAGACGCTCGGCTCATTCACTCGATGGGCAGTCAGTTCATCGACCACAGGCGCTGTCGCACTGGAAAGGTCAACCAGCCGAGTGGATACCTCAAGGATCTGGGGAAACAACACTTCTTTGACCTCATCGATGTCATAGCGGTACTGACCCCCCGGAGTGACGCTGCGCGGGATCCGACCTTTGCGGGCATACGCCTGAATGGTCGCCGCAGAGAGGCCCACTTCAGCGGCCACTTCGCTGCTCCTCATCGTTCGATGCTCAGACATCCACGGTCACGCAAATCACGGTTTTCACGGTTTCATGATACGGATGCATCTACGAACGAGCAACAACCTAGATCACGGTTTTCACGGTTTTCACGGTTTTGGCTTAGCGCCGAGCAACCCTCAGTCGGTCACCCCGGCGGGTACCTCGACGAGCCGGTCTACGAGTCGTGTCGCAACGAAGTTCGCGGCTGCGGGATCAGCGAAGTGGGTTCCGTCGATGCCACGCAACTCGATGCCCTCGACCACCTTGGGACACGGATCGGTCGGGCACACGATGTCATCGAGTCGCACGAAGGTCGCCCGTTGCGGGTTCCGCTGCGCGACCTGTTGCAACAGTTCGTTCATGTGGCGCAGTCGTCGCTGCTGATCAGGTTTCGCCGGACCGCGCGGCGAGTCGATCGGATCGGCCATCGTGACGAGCGCGACCCGTGCGCCTCGGACGGTCAACCGGTCGAGCATCTGGTCATACAGGTCGAGGATCTGGGCGTCGGCTTCGGCGCTACCAAAGGGGTGCCAGACGCCCTTGACGATCCGGTCCCCTGCTTCCCATGACGACAACACGACCACCAGGTCGGGGTTGGTTCGTTTGATGACGCTGCGTTGGAGGTTCGCGATCGCTCCCGAGCAACTCGCGGTCATCTCGAAGAGCTGGCCTCGTTCATCGGCGATGTCTCCTTCGAGCACACCGCAACCGGGAGTCGAGGCGTCAGCGAACGCGATTCCGCGGTCCTTGAATTGTTGGGCCATCGCCTTCGACAAACTGGCTGCGACGCTGTCGCCCATGAGCGCCACCCGGGTCGGACGGGGGCCCGGCGGCTCGGTCGTGGTGGAGGCCGTCGTTTCACCGGGGACCGTCGAGGTCACGACCGTTGTGGTGGACGATGTCGAGGGCGCCACTGGGACTTCCATCTCGATGTCGTCGGTGGGTCGCTGCTGCAGGTATTCGGGCAGGTCCTCGGCGCCGTTGGTTCCGAGTACCAACAGGCCGGCCACGACCACGAACGACGCCGGCACCAACAGCCGAGGTCGAGGCAAATGGAACGTGCCGGTTCGGATCGGGTTCTCCAGGAACCGGTATGACGCCTCGGAGATCAACCCGGTCACCACGACTGCGACGGCAAGTCGCGGCCAGCCGGTGAACTGCGGGAACGCGACCGCCAGGGCGACGATCACGCCCCAGTGCCACAGGTACAACCCATATGACCGGGTCCCGACCCATTCGAGGGGTTTGATTCCGAATATCCGGTCCGAGTGCGGATGCGTGACCGCTGCGGCGATCACCGCTGTACAGGCGAGCGCGACCAGGGTGAACCCGCCCCGGTAGAGCCACAGGTCCTTTTCATGGGTAAACAATGCGACGATCACCAGGAACACCGATCCGACGGCTCCGAGCGCGCCGGCGACCCGGGCGGAAAGCACCGGCAATACGCAATTCGCATCGTGACGTTGCGCAACGAGCGGCTGTAGAACGGCGGCGAGTGCGACTCCCAACAGGATCGTCGCTGCCCGGGTGTCGGTGCCGAAGTACATGCGGTCCGTTGACGCTCCCCGTGTGGCGAGAAGCACCATCCACAGCGTGGACACGACCGCCACCACCACACCGAATCCGGCGATGGCGCGTCGAGCGGCGCCCACACCCCGACCGGCTCTGGTCATCAACCAACCGGCGATGAGTGGCCACACCACGTAGTACTGCTCTTCTACCGACAGGCTCCACAGGTGCAATACCGGTAGCGGTGCCGACCAGGTCATGCCGTAACTGGTTCCCGATGCAATGAAATACCAGTTGGCCACGTAGGCGAGTCCGGCGAGCGATGCCCGTCGGATATCGGTGAGCGATGTCGGGTCGGCTGCTATTGCGGACCAGATGGCAACGGCGACGAGGAACACCAGCACCGCCGGTAACAGTCGACGGAACCGTCGGGTCCAGAACCGCCTCAGATCGATCGTTCCCGAGGCCCGGTGCTCGCTCAGCAACAACGAGGTGATGAGGAATCCCGACAGGACGAAGAACAGGTCGACGCCGATGAACCCGCCGGGGAGGAACCCGACGTCGCCGTGGTAGATGATGACCGCGATGACCGCCAACGCCCGGATCCCATCAAGAGCGGGCATGTGTGGAATTCCACGCCGTTTGGCATCGACAGCGGTGTCACTCATGGTGGGTCCTGTTGAGTCCATCGGGTAAGCGCGCCGGGCAGGACGACTTCGCGTGGTCCCCAGTCCACGATCTCGCGGGATCCGGCGATGTAGTCGTGCATTGCACGTCTGGCCCGACCAAACACCATCGGCACGAAACCGATCCCGAAGATGAAGCTGAACGGGAACGCGATCGCTCGGAGTGCGGCCTTGCCGGGTCCGAGGTGTTCGCCATCGACAGCTACCACACGGATCCCGAGCAGTCCTTTGCCAAGTGTGCGACCCGAGATGGCGACGGTGATCCACAGATAGAGGAACCACCAGGTTCCGAACGCAACGATCCAACCCGGTCCGCCATTGTCAACCAGGTCGAGTTCCCGACCGCTGAACAAGCCGATGAGTGAGCTAGCCAGGTTGATCGCGACGCTGAAGGCTGCGGACACCGTGAACGAATCGATCATGAACGCGAACAGTCGCGAGAGTGGACCGGCCGGTCGGGCGACTGTGAGTCCGCCGCCTGAAGATTCGTTGCGAGGAGTTGTGCGACGGCGCAGCACCCGGTCGACCATCCCCAAGATGACGACGTCGATCCCGAGCACCTGCGAACGTGCGGTGTCGAGGACCCGCGTGGCCAACCCGGTAGACGCGTCGCTGACGATCTTGTCGATTCCGGCTCTAGCCATGAGCGCTGCGATATCAACGCCTTCGAGCACCACGTTGATGTCGATCTTGCGTAACAGCGAGTCGAGATCGACGTCATCCAACATGGCGTTCACGTCGACCTGATTGACGAGCGCATTCACGTCGACCCGTGCCACGAGGGAGTCGATATCGATGTCCGCCACCAGACCGTTCACGTCGACCCGCGCGACAAGAGAGTCAATGTCGACTCGTTCGAGCAGCGCCGCGAGGTTGATTCGGGCGACGAGTGCGTCGACGTCGATGCTCTCCAGCAACTCGTCCATGTCGATTCGGGCGAGCACGGCATCGAGGTCGATCCGTTCCAACAGAGCGTTCACGTCGATGCTCTCGAGCAGTTCGTCTGCGTCGAGCGCGCCAACTGCCTTGGGGACGATCGCCCCGATAACCCGGTCGACAGCGGACTTGGATCGAGCCACTACCAACCCTTCCCACAGCGCAGTGAAATCACCCGCTCACAGTAGACGGATCCAACGACTCGACCTGCAGAGGTGACAGTCGGCTGGGCGGGCCAGACAGCCGCCCCGCCGGCCTAGATCGCTAGCGCCGCAATCCGCCGGCTTCGTTGACCTCGGAACCGGTCGTACATGACGATGATCAGGGTCAGCAGCACCCCGAAGAAGATCGCCGCTGCCCGGTTGACCCGGCCATCACGAGCCCACGCAGCAAACACTGCCAACACGATGCTGTTGACCGCGACGAGAACAACTGTCGAAATGAACAGCGACCCCCACTCGGTGCCATTGCGGACGAACAAGTGGCTGATGCCCGCGTTGATGGTGACAACCAGAGCAGTGGCCAGGAACACCTGCCAGTTGGGTAGGCGGATCCCGAGCATCTGGGCGAATATCAGGCTGACGAGTGAGATCAAGGCGATCTTTTCGAAGATCGGCCACTTCAGTGCCGGGCCTTCCTTGGCTTCGTCGTAGTACGGATCGCCAGCGAGGGCTTCTTCGATAGTCACATCGGGGACGGGCTTGTCGACATCGAAACGAAGTGACCAGTCGGGGGAAGGTAGACGCTTCCAGCCGACTCGCCCGGCGAACACCAAAGCGATGATCGCCGCCACGAGCGCGACCGCAACCACAGGTCGATTGGAGAAGGTCTGACCCCAGGGAGAGCCGGGCTCGACTCCAAAGATCGTCTCTTGGAAGAAGTCGGTGAAGTCGTTCTGGGCGATGTGGATCCACCACTCCTGGGGCAACTTGATCACCACCCAGATCAGGCCGGCCATCCACAACACGGCGTTGCGGGTCAGTCGGCGTGGGTCCCAGCAGGTGCGGACCGCTTCATAGGCAATGAAGTAGTACTCGAAGGTGTTGGGGAACACGAACAACAGGAACCGTTGCTCCAACAGTTCGAACAGCACGACACCGATGAGGCGGTAGTACCACAGGAATCGTGCGACCTCCATGGCGAAGCCGTTTCGCCAGTTCCTGATCACTGATAGGTACGCGACGGTCAGGTAGTAGATGTCGAGCGCCTTGTCGTAACTCTGGTAGTTGGCGAGATCCAGGCTCGTGTACTTCTGGAAGATCGACTGATCGGCGGCGTCAATGATCAGACATGCGATGATCGCTGGCAGCGGGAAGCGCGGTATCAGCAGCGGGATCAGGAATCGCGCTCCGACCACCAATAGGAAGATGAGCAGGTCGGAATTGAATCGCATTGGACGTGCAACCTAGCGGGCGACGCTCCCATGGGCGCGGCACGGGTCCCCGGCGGGAGAGTCAGGCAACGTAGAGGTCCATACCTAGCTCTGCCCGCTGAGTGATAGTCACGCCGAGAGCGTCCGCGATATCACATAGCCGCGCAAGGCTCGCGGTCCGGTAGGAACTGGACTCATAACGCTGGACCTGCTGTTCCGCGACTCCGAGGCGCTCAGCAAGTTGACGTTGTGTCCAGCCTCGAGCAATGCGGGCCTTGATCAAGGCATCCGCTAGACCCGCGAGCGAATGCGCCTCAATCACCGTGGTGGTGCCATCACGAAGTGCCTCGTACTCCTTGAGCTCCGCGCTGAGGTCAAGGATTTGGCTCTGCAGCCCTGCAATCTGGATATCCCTGAACCCCTCGTCACCAGCTTCATTTCGTTCAGTTGCAGCAACGAGAGCCACTAGCTCTGTCAGCTTCTTTTGAGTGTGCTTGCACTGGCGTTCGTTCACAATCACGTCCATACCTCCGTCTTAGGATCGATTAGAACGATCCCCTTTTCGATTCCGTCTCGGCTTGTCTGGAAGAAGTCCACGAACCGCCTGCCACTGGATGCTTCAACAACGTTCGGGAGGAACTCACCCCCGAACCGCTGCTTCTGAGCCGCTCTGCGATCAGCAAAGTGGAGCAATCTGCGCCGATGCGGGTTCCACCCGAATCGCAACTCAATCTCATCCCAGCTTGCGACATGCTCTCCAGGCGGTAGCAGGCCGGTTTGTGGGTCGAACTGAGGAATCGCCACTAACACAATATATATGTTGTGTTGATGAAGTGTGCATCAACAGTCATCAGCTGACCTAGCGGGCGACGCTCCCACGGGCGCGGCACGGGTCCCCGGCGGGAGCAGTCCGACGACATGGACCGCTCCCGTTCCGAGGACCCGAGTTACGTGCTACTAGCTGTTGGTCGGGACGGCCCTGCTGTCGCGCTTGCGGCGACGGTCGGCCACCTCGATCGACAGACCACAACCGAGCAGCGTCACTCCCGAGAGCAGGAGCCACAGTTGTTCGCCACCGGTGAGGGCCAGATTGCGATCCGGCGTACGGTCACTCCGGGACCTTGAACTGGACCTCGAGTTGGAGTTGGAGCGACGGCCGTCACGGTCAGCCGACGGATTCTGGGACCCCCCATTGCCACCGTTCGACCCCGAACCGGATCCGGAACCGGACCCGGAACCTGAATCCGAACCATCTGTTGGATCATCGTCGCTAGGCGTGGAACCTGCAGCAACCGTGAAGGTCAGACTCGCGCTCGCAGGCATGTAGTTCTGGTCACCGGCCTGGTTGGCCTGGATGACACAGTCGCCGGCGCCGAGGAACGCAATGTTGGTTCCATCGAGTTGGCACACCGTGCCTTCACCCTTGATGATCACGATGACCGAACCGAGTCCCGCTGACGAGGTCGGTGTCGGGGTGACCGAACTGCCCTTGGTGACAGACCCGCCGGCGATGGCGAATGACAGGACCTGGGC
>JAGQSZ010000110.1 GCA_020439285.1 Microthrixaceae bacterium | reverse complement strand
TCCACCATGCCTCCTGAATGAACTCTTGTGCCCCTTATCGTATGGCCTCAGACCGCTGGGCCGAACAGTCCGATCGCCCGGTAGTACTCGGTTTCTGCGTCGAGGATCGCCAAGACGTGGTCATCAGCGAGTTCGAGGCCCGCGGAATCAACCGCTCCGAGCACATACGCGATGGGTTCATCATCAGGAACGACCACCAGATCAGTGGTCACTGTGTCCGCAGCATTTGGCGAAGCAATGCCTTTTTCGGCGAGGTAGTCGCAGTGGAACAACAGCACCTGTTCGACGTCATCAAAGCTGACCTGAGCTGTCACATCGGGCGGCAAGCGGTCTGCCACGAAGTTCATCGCCTCTTCTAGGTCATAGACGCTCCGCCGCGGACGGGTTGCCAGAGTATTGGTCACCATGCCGACTGACACCGCCGCGATGACGAACGTGCCGACCAAACCAAGGATGATCCAGATGCTCATGGGCAAGAGGCTACAGGTGAAGCCCGCGGGGTCCCGCAAGGAATGGCACGATGAAGGGATGACGAGTGCAGCAGTGACGAGCTCATCTTGGACCTCCGAGGACATCCCTTCACAAGTAGGGCGGACGATAGTTATCACAGGGGCGAACAGCGGACTCGGGTTTGCGTCAGCTACCGCCCTGGCTCACCGGGGCGCGCTGGTCGTGATGGCATGTCGAGACCCCAAACGTGGTCTCGACGCTCTCGACTGCGTTCGCGACGCTGCCACCGATGCCGAACCGCTGCTACTCAAATTGGACCTGGCAGACCTCGACTCAGTGCAAGCAGCTGCCAAGGAGTTGGCCGAGTTGGTCGATCGCGTGGACGTGCTGATGAACAACGCCGGCGTGATGGCTCTTCCCCTGCGACGAACTGCTCAGGGCCATGAGATGCAATTCGGGACGAATCACTTGGGCCACTATGCATTCACAGGGCGCTTGCTGCCGTTGTTGTTGGCGGCACCGGATCCTCGTGTTGTCACGACTTCCTCGCAGATGCATCGCCTCGGAAAGATGGCCTGGGCTGACTTGGACTGGAACGAACGGCGCTACCAGCGTTGGCCTGCTTACGGGCAATCCAAATTGGCGAACCTGCAATTCGCTTACGAACTCGCGCGACGGGCCCACAACATGGGGTCGTCTCTCAAGTCGGTCGCTGCTCATCCCGGATATGCATCAACGGGCCTTCAGCAGGCCGGTCCAACCATGGCAGGTCGGCGTATCACCGCACGGATCATGAATCTCGGGAATCGTATTGCCGGCCAAGAAGCCAGCAGTGGAGCCCTGCCTCAACTATTCGCTGCGACTAGCAAGGAGGCGCGGTCCGGCGCCTACTACGGCCCTGACGGATTGGGACAGATGAGAGGCGCGCCGACAGAGGTGACATCCTCTGCTGCGGCCCGTAGTCGAGACGAGGCCCACAGGTTGTGGAACCTTTCTGAGGAAATGACCGGCTTCGCCTATGAATGGAATGCTCAAAACACCTCCGCTAGTGGGTAGGAGTCCCATATGGAAGTCAAGCAACTTGGAATGGTCGGCTTGGGCCGGATGGGATCCAACTTGGTCCGTCGGTTCGTCAGAGCCGGAGGCAGCAGCGTCGTGTTCGACAACTCCTTCGACGCCGCAGCATCACTGCGCGAGGAACTGAACGCGTCCGAGGACCGTGTGGCTGTAGCCGCCGCATCAACGCTTCAGAAACTGACCGAGCAACTAGAGGCCCCTCGAATCATCTGGGTGATGGTGCCTGCCGAAGTGACGGGCCAGGTACTAGAGGATCTCGCTCCGCTATTGAGCAGCGGTGACTTGGTGATCGATGGCGGCAACTCCAACTGGCGGCTCGACAAGGAGCGGGCTCAACAACTGTCAAGCCACGGAGTCGATTTTCTCGACGTTGGAACCAGCGGCGGGGTATGGGGATTGGAGCGCGGATACTGCTTGATGGTGGGTGGACCCCACAGTGCCGTTGAACGTGCCGCGCCGGTGCTCGAGGTCATCTCCCCCTCACCCGACAGCGTCGGTCGAACCGTTGGCCGTCAAGGGCCACTGAGCCCCGCCGAACACGGATGGTTGCACTGTGGCCCCAATGGCGCTGGCCACTTCGTGAAGATGGTCCTTGGTGCACAACGGCATCGAGTACGGGATGATGGCCGCATACGCAGAGGGCTTCAACCTGTTGTCCAAAGCAACGACTTATGACTTCGATATTGATGAGGCCGAAGTGGCAGAGCTGTGGAGGCGAGGCAGCGTTGTCGGTTCTTGGTTGTTGGATCTGACCGCGTCTGCGTACGTGAAGAATCCGGAGTTGAGCGAGTTCTCCGGAGTGGTCAGCGACAGCGGCGAGGGACGCTGGACCTTGGACGCCGGGATCGATCTGGCGGTCCCGATGCCAGTGCTGGCAAGTGCGCTCTTCTCCCGATTCGCGTCCCGGGACGAGGACCATCACGCCAATCAGTTGTTGTCGGCGATGCGCAATGAGTTCGGCGGTCACGTCGAACCGCCAGCATCGACAGCACCGATGGCACCGGAGGTGCCCGATGGGGGCGACTGACGAATCCCCCAATGCGGCTGATGCCCTGGTGATGTTCGGCATCACCGGCGATCTGGGCTTCAAGAAGCTTCTGCCAGCGCTCTACCAACTCGAAGTCAAAGGCCAATTGCATGTTCCGGTGATCGGCGTGGCCTCATCGCCGTGGACCGATGCTGACCTCCATCAACGCTTGAGCGACTCGCTCGCTGCCCAGGGGATCCAACCAGACTCCGACAAGCTCCAGAGCCTGTGCTCACGGCTCAGTTACGTGCAGGGCAACTACAACGACGACTCCACCTACATGCAGTTGTCCGAGAGCCTGTCACCGTGTGCTTCGCCTGCGATCTATCTCGCTATCCCTCCCAACTTGTTCACAGTCGTTGTAGAGGGCTTGAGCAAAGCCGAGTTGAACAAACGAGCACGGTTAGTGGTTGAGAAACCATTCGGTAGGGATCTTGAATCTGCGCGCCAACTGAATCAGATCATCCTCAATGAGTTCCCCGACGACAGGGTCTTTCGCATCGATCATTTCCTGGGCAAGGAACCTGTCCTCAACTTGATGGTATTCCGGTTCGCGAACTCGATTCTCGAACCGTTGTGGAACAGGCATTTCATCCAACAAGTTGAACTCACCATGTCGGAGTCCTTCGGTGTCGAAGGTCGAGGTGGCTTCTATGACGGAGTCGGAGCGATGCGCGATGTCGTGCAGAACCACCTGTTGCAGGTGATCACGCTCCTAGCGATGGAGCCGCCCATCTCCGATTCACCCGAAGCGCTGCGCGATGAGAAGTCCAAGCTCATCAAGACGATCCGCAGTATCGATCCGGCGTCGGTGACGCGTGGCCAATACAAGGGTTACCTCGAAGAACCCGGCGTGGCCCCGGATTCAGACACAGAGACTTATGTATCGATGTGTGTTCACATCGACAACTGGCGATGGGCAGGGGTGCCGTGGTTCATTCGGGCCGGTAAGGCAATGGAATCCACGTTCACCGAAGCAGTGGTCAGGTTCGCACCCACACCCCACGCAT
This sequence comes from Microthrixaceae bacterium, assembly GCA_020439285.1. Taxonomy (GTDB): domain Bacteria; phylum Actinomycetota; class Acidimicrobiia; order Acidimicrobiales; family Microtrichaceae; genus JAGQSZ01. The sequence goes on along the minus strand of JAGQSZ010000110.1, from coordinate 4,774 downwards.
TGTTCAACGGAGGAACCAACCCGCCCGCCAACGCCCTCAGATTCCGGCTGACGCCCGACAACCAGATCTCATTGGAGATGCAGGCCAAGAAGGCCGGAGACGCTCTTGTGAGCCAGACCGTTGAACTCGACGTTGACCCAGAGGTCAATGCGCCAAGGCTTGCCCAACCCTATGAGCGACTTCTCCAGGACGTTCTGAAGGGGGATCCCACACATTTCGCCCGGCAGGATTATGTCGAACAGGAGTGGCGGGTGGTGCAGCCAGTCATCGACGAACACCGCCCCGTTGTCCCCTATGAGCGAGGCAGTTGGGGTCCATCCACCGATGGGCCGACATCCGGCAATAGCGGTGGCCGTGAGGACACCGAGTGGATCACCAAGGGACCCGGGGCGCCGACTATCTGAACTTCAATGATTGACACTTCACCGATCTGGGGTATGGCGAGTTCATATGAACTCGATGACCATGACTGCCACGCTCACCCGCCCGTCCACCGCAGCAGAGATCGATCGAAGCAATATCGACCGACTGATCGATGAGTATCACCGGACCGGCGACAACACGATTCGCAACAGAATCGTTGAGGCGAATCTTTACTTGGCTGATCGTCTGGTCCCCCGCTATCTCGGAACTTCATCTAGTTCCATCGGGCCAGCGGTCACCTCAGATGATCTGCGTCAGACCGCTCGGGTCGCACTGATCGGGGCTGTTGAACGGTTCGATCCGCAGGGCGGTGCATCGCTGTCCACCTTCGCGTCACGAACGATCGACGGCGAACTCAAGCGATATCTACGCGACCGCTCGTGGATGGTTCGCCCGCCGCGGCGACTCCAGGAGGTCTATTTGAATACACGGAGAGCGACCGAGGACCTCCAGCATGAACTCGGTCGACCTCCATCGGTCTCAGAACTAGCGGACCGGGTCGGGGTCTCGACAGCCGACGTCCGCCAAGGGATGGTGGCCGCTGAGTCACGGTCAAATGAAAGCTTGGATCGCGAGGTCCACATCGACGGCGGCGCGGGTGTTTCAACGGTGGCAGCGACAATCGGGTCCGTTGATCGGAGCTATGCGCTCTTTGAGGACCTCGCCTGCTTACGGTCCGCTCTCGGCTATTTGAGTGATTCCGAAGTGGCGATACTGCGCATGAGGTACGTGGAACAGATGTCGCAGTCCTCAATCGCACACGCCACGGGTGTTTCGCAGTCATATGTGTCGCGTGTGTTGAAGCGATCGATCCAGACGCTTCGCACATACTGTCTGTCAGCAGCGTGAGCCGACACCTAGGGTGATCCGTGCATGGTGACCACCAATGAACAGGTACTAGAGGACCTAGCCGAATTCAGATCTGCTTTCGCTGCGGACCTAAACGCTATGACCGGATCAGGCGAGTCCCGGTCAGACCGAGCTGGCGCCCAAGAGGGACTCCAACTCGTCTGGTCATTCGTCGTCTCAGGTCTAGGTGCCGATACGGAGATCAGCCCAAGAGGTATCGAGCTGTTACGGGGCGCCTTCCCTGACGAGTTATTCGGCAACGACCCCGAATCCCGGTTCGCTGAACTACGTGAGAACGTCCCCAACGCGTACGCAGATCAGTGGAAGTACATGCCTAGCGATCATCTGTGTTCTTTGGTACAGGGCTGTGTGACCAACGGCGACCCCGAGCCTGTCGCTCGTTACCGCGAACACGGATTGATTCTTGCGACCGCAACTTGTGTGGCGATGGGAGAGATCACCGCCCGCAAGGTCTTCGATCTCGCGAAGTTCGACGCCATGCTCAAACACATTCGTGTCCTTACCGAGGTGGGAATCTCCGAGGCGACGGTTCCGATTCCAGACCAGATCAAGGCGTTCTACATGAACGCAGGACCTGACCATTCACTGTCGTTCGGCTTCTTGGGTGGCACCGAACCCGAACTCGCCCGAGCGATGATCGATACCTTCGCCGCCCAACATGGAACAGCAACCGTTGATGCTCTCGTTGAAATGGCAATCACCGAAACAGTGGACGCCAACCGCAGCGCTGCCCTCGCGGCGTTGCGCAGCGGCGATTAGGCCTGAACCTGGCTCTGGTCAAATACCCCGGTCGTAGAGGTAGATATCCCAGAAGTCGTCGTCGATAGCTGGCGTGCTGTTCAGGGTTCGGGAAGAGAACGCTACGAACTGTCCGGTCCCACTGATTGCGGGCGACATGGATGGTCCGCTCTGAGACTCGGAACCGCCGACGAGCAGCCGACTAGTGGTTCCGGTCTGACGATCGTGGACAAAGATGTCGAGCAACGTGTTGACATCGCCAGGGACCAAGTTCGATGCGTATGAGTCGAACGCGACATAGCGGCCATCGGAACTGATCGCTGGGGACTCGGAGTACCCCGCGCCTTCGGTGCCGTCGGAACCAACCGAAACCCGAGTCACTTCACCGGTGTTCATGTCACGAACGAACACATCCTGTTGACCGTTGTTGTCATCCGCTACGAGATTGGAAGCCCATGATTGGAACGCTACATAGCGCCCGTCGCTGCTGATCGAGGCTCCCGATGAGTCACCGTCGCCCTCAGTTCCATCAGATGCCACCGACACACGCGAGGTTTCACCGGTCTCACGGTCGTGGATGAACACGTCATTGGACGAGTTGGTGTCGTCGGCCACCATGGTCGCAGCGTTGGTGGTGAAGGTTACGAAGCGGCCATCGCCACTTATCGAAGGGCCATCAAAGGCGATGGGCCACATGTCCTCGCTAACGATCTGTTCGCCCGAACTGTTGACGGACACTCGCGAGGTCTCTCCCGTCTGACGATCGTGAACGAAGATGTCGCTGGCGTCGTTGGTGTCATCGGGCACCAAGTTGGATGCAAGAGACATGAAGGCCACGTAGCGACCATCCGCGCTGATACTTGGAACGCCCGAACTGCTCGAGCCGCCGGTGCCGTCACTCGCGACCGAGACTTTGGTGGTCTCTGCGGTCTCACGGTCGTGAACGAACACGTCGCATGCGTTGTCGTCGTCATCAGCGGTCAAATTATGGGCACAGGAGAAGAAGGCGACATAACGACCGTCCGCACTGATCGACGGGCCGTTGGAACCAAAACCGCTCACGAAGCTGATTGCTTCGGTGCCGTCGCTAGCTACTGACACACGCTGGACCGAACCGGTACCACGATCGAATACGAATACGTCTTCGATTCCGTTGGTGTCGCCAGGAACGAGGTTCGTTGCTTTGGACGAGAACGCGATGATCTGGCCATCCGCGCTGACAGACGGCTGTGACGAGTCACCATCTGTGTAACCGCCGCCGGCGCCCGTTGATAAACGGGTGGTTGGCGAAGGAGCACCTGGGGGCGGATCTGGGGTGCAAGCTGCAACGAGTCCCGAAGCGCCGATCAACGCCAAGCCCATGATCACAATTTTTCGCATACAAGCTCTTCTCGTCAGGCCGCCCCCAATGACAGATGTGAAAGTAGATGCTTATCAGCTGTGAGCGCAATGAGTTGAACTTCCCGGTGGGTAAGAAGTTCACTTCGATTGGATCAGCAGAACTGCTGCCGAGTGGCAACGGCCAGAGCCTGCATCGAGTCCAAGATCGTGCTGTTGGTCGGAGGCGCGAGAGGGTTCAGCGACTCGAGCGACCGATAGTTCTGGGCGTGACGAGCAAGTATCTCCGCTATTTCAGGCACGCTTTCCCGGACCAACTGAACTGTTTCCGCCGCCTTGTCAGGGTGATCTGGTATTGCTTGCAACGCCCGGAACACAGCAGTAATACGCCGATTGTCCTCGCCCAACAGCGTCCTGGTCGCGGTGTCGATTCTCTTGAGTCGACGGAGCATGCCCGGCAGGCCATCGAACACGTGGTTGTTCGATGTTGATGCGCCGGTTGCCCGAGGCCTACGAGCGCGCTCCACCGTTATGACTGTTTCAGATCGCAGATCGACGGAGCCCAGATGGATGACGACCGTCGCGTTCTCGGCATCGAATGACCAATGGCCTCGACCTGATTCGACATCCCGGAAGATCTCAACATCGCCAACGCGAACCGAACGTGGCGGGATCTCCAACTCGAAACGCACATCTAGGTCACGCTTTCGTTGCCAACCACGGTAGGCACCAGTTGCGGGCAGGACACGAACCTGTCGACGAGTCGAAGAGCAGCGATGCTCAACAGTGAGTTCAACCGACCGCCCCTCGAGATATCCCTGCGTCACCCCGTCGTCCTCGTAGACGACACAACGACCACCCGATCCTGGATGGACCGTGAAACTCAGGTTTGGATAACTGGTGTCACAAAGGCGATCTACATCCCGTTGCCCGGGGATGATCGCTCCGGAACGCACGAACACCGGAACCTCCCCGAGTAGGTAGCGGCGTTCGAACCATTCACCGGCAGGATTCGTCACCGTAACGACCTGGCCTAGCGCAGCGTCATGCCACTCCCCCTCGGGCAACCAGACTCTGACCCTGCCCATCGAATCACTGCCAATTGGTGTGACGACGGGAGCGACGATCATGTCCGAACCGAACATGTACTGACCGGGGGCCTTGTATGCCTGCTCGATCTCAGGGAACTCGTGGTACATCGGTGCCACCAACGATCTGCCGCTATCGAGTCCACGACGACATTCGCTGTAGATATATGGGACGAGTTCGTAGCGCCGACAGATCGAGTCGATCATTACTTGGCGGTACGGATTGGGGAACTCCCAGACCTTGCGTTCGATCAACGGGTCGAGCGTCCCATGGGTTCGCAGCACAGGTGAATAGGCACCGAACTGCAACCACCGTG
>JAGQSZ010000109.1 GCA_020439285.1 Microthrixaceae bacterium | reverse complement strand
TCTGTGGTCCGGTCGCCGATGACTGAATCGCCCGGTCACGATCGGCGCGCCGTCAGGTCGAACGGACCTCTCTCGACAAGCGCAAGGTCGTATCCATCAACGCCTGACCAGTTATGCCGTCCCACATTGACGAAATCGTCGCTGAGGAGCGTCACTCAGCGGGGCAGTGGCTCCGAGAAGTCCGCGGGCCCCGTTCTCATGTCCTCATGTCCGAAGCATAGTCACCCGAAGTGCTGTCAGTCGTGGCGACGTTCATGATCTCCTTCCAACGGTGAGGTAAGGCCCGTGTCCGATGGTGTCGTGTTTCCGACAAAGGAGGGGGAAGGCCACGGGGGCTTGATGCACTCCACCATGTGGCTTGAATCTGTAGGATTGCCGAATTAGTCACGAGACGGGAGAGGGAACAGATGGTGATCAAGTCGAAGACCCAGTCGATCCTGCTGTTCGCTGCGATGCTGATTCCGCTCCTGGTGGTTGGATTCCTGCTGGACATCGCTGACGTTTCTGCGAATCGGCTCATCACAACAGCGGTGATCATCGTATATATAACCGTGGCCGCGTGGCTCTGGGAACGCTTCATCAACCGTCGTGTCGTCGCGGAATCAGAGACCAGGCCGTGAACTGAACCGCCCGCTCCCGGTTCCGTGTTCGTGGCATTGCGTGGCCGTTCGGCTTCAACTCCAGGGTCTACCGGTGCCGGGTCGACCTTCCGGTCAAGGTCCACGGCCGCTGTGACTGTCCTCGGCCAACGGCGCTACCACAGGGCGGATCATCACGACCCGGGGGTGAGTGGTCTGGTGAGCTCGGCGCTTGACCGAGGTCCGACCGGTTCACACCCCGGGACGTGCCCGGGCTCCGGCGACGACCTGGCCGAACGAGCCTGTAGATGGTCGCCCACATGAGCAGCACGATCGATGCCACAGCGGTCACCTGGTAGAGGACCCGTGAGCTGTCGGACCCAGCGAGAGCACCGTGCATGGTGGTCAGCCAGAAAACCGGATAGCTGCTCATATGGATCATTCGCCACACCTTGGTGGACATGTGACGTTTCGCGAGAGACGTCACCTGGATGATCACCAGGAGCCAACCGGCGATGATTCCCAATGCCATCGCTACCGGCTTCCAATCGGTCCAGAACGGAATGGTCAGATCGGCGATGCCGAACGTCATGTAGCTGTCGGTGAGCAGTGCAACGACGTGGATTCCAAGGAACCCGAGTGTCAGGCCTCCGAGCCATCGGTGGAGGTCCAACAACCATGCGGGACGACGCTTATTGGGGAACGCCTTCGTGGCGAGGACGACACCCCATGAGACGGTTGCCGTCAACATCAGCCACGCGACGATTCCGGATGCGCGGGCGAGGTACCACCAGAACTGCGGATTCATGACGCACCCACCAGTTCGCGGATGTCGCGTGTCGCGATGACCGTCCCGTCCCCGGTGACCGCGAGCCCACTCAGTTCGTGTTCCTCGAGATGGTCGATGACGGACCGACTCCCCTTCAGGATCGCTGCGGTGGCCATCGCTTCGGCCTGCCAGCCCGCGCGTGCGAACACTGTAACGGTCGCCAGGTCGGTGACTGATTGCCGACCAGTGGCAGGGTCGATGACGTGATGACACCGCTGCCCATCCTGTTTCCAGGTACGCGACACGGTGCTGGACGTGGCGACGCCGCCCCGGTCGACCATCAACGTGGTCAGTGGTTCGCGTCGACGGACCGGATATTCGATGTCAACGAGCCAGCCGCCGGAATCAGGTGGAACACCGTCCATCCTCAGGTCGCCGCCGATGGAGACCATGGCGCCCATGTCCCCCGACCGGATGAGTCGTTCGACGGCCATGTCCGAAGCGAGCCCCTTCCCGATACCACCGGGATCGAGAGCCATGCCCACCGGCGTCGTGACGGTTGATGCCCGCGCGTCGATGTGGACGTCTGCGAGAGATGTGATGCGACCGTATCGAGCGGCCGTCATGGTCGTCGCTGGCAGGGTGGTGGTCATGGACGGGTCCACGTGGCTGGTCGCATAGCCGTGGTCGATGACGATCGGCAGAATCGTCGGGTCGAACAGCCCGTCCGTCGAGGACCATGCCGAGACCATCCGCTCGATCAACGTGATGGTCTCCGGAGACACACGTACTGGAGTTCCGGCGACTTGGTTGATCCGGCTGATGTCGCTCGTCGGGATGAACCGGCTCCAGAGCGTCTCCAGGTGTCTGAGGTAGCGGACGGTGTCGTCGATTGCCCATGAATTGTCTGGTCCATGGACGATCACGTGGAGCCGCGATGCCATGACGTGATCTCGGAATTCGGTCACGTCGTCGTGACCAGCGTCGTCGTAGGTACGAGTGGGGACGTCCAATGGAATCGTGTTCAGTGCCACCGCTCAGTCGCTTCCGTGGGTGGACGCCCTGGGGGAATCCGATCGATCTGGTGCACGACGCAACACTGGCCGACCCGAGATGTCGTCGTCATCGTCGGTCCCGAGCCTGTGGATCACGATCCGTAGCGGTGGTCGGGTGTCGCTGCCGCCTATCGTTATGACGCCGCTCGCCGGTGACTCGGATAGGTGACCGATCAGTGGCATGGCATCGACCCAGGGCACGGTGATGGTCTGCGTGTCGGTAGTGGGCTCATCGGTGGTTCTTCCGTCGGCCATCACGCCTATCAGCCCCAGCGCCGTGGCGGTCCCGATGCCAGCAGCAGCGATTCGGGTGCCTTTCGCTACGTGGCGCTTCTTCCGGCTTCCGGGGGATGGTCTTCCCGTTTGCTCAGTCATCGTCATCGTGTCCTTCGTGTGAGTGATCGCGGTGGTCGTCATCGCCGTGCTTGACGCCCGACGACTCGTGGTCGTCGTGGTCCTTGGGCTTCTTGTCATGATCGCCGTCATCGTCGGACTTCTTGTGGTCGTCGTCCCGGGACCAGTCGTCAACCGAGCCATCCGTAACGGCCGCGTCCATCGACGGGTCGACGGCTGTGGCTTGGGAACCGTCGGTGGTGATACGGCCGTTCTGGTCGACGTACAGGTCGATCTGGTCGACACCGGTCGAGATGAGTTCGCCCGTCGCAGGGATCTTCCCGAGGTTGGTGTCGTCGGTTCCTTCGAGGATCCCGAACGTGGCCGCAGCCGCGAAGAGGCCGGCCAGGACGACCACGATGACGGACACGATGGTGATCGCCTTGGTGTGGTCGCGGCTCTCTCCCCGTTTCGCTGTCGGGTGGACCGCGTGGGGCGTGGCTGGCGTAGAGCCGGTATCGGGAGGACTGATCGTTGGAGGGCTGTTCGGTGTAGTGGGGGTGGTTGGTTCGTTGTCCATGGCTTGAACATACGAACGCGTGTGTCAATGGAAGGTCAGGTGCAGGTAATCATTCGGTAAAGGATCCCGAGTTGCCGACCCGATGCCCGGCCGTCGTGCAACCATGATGCGATGCATGTGCTCATCGTGGAGGACGATCCATCGATCTCCGCTCCGTTGGCCGAAGGCCTGGGCCGTGAGGGATATGAGGTCAGCGTCGCGACAACCGGCGCAGCAGCACTCGATGGCCGCTCTGGTGAGGTGGATCTCGTCCTGTTGGACCTTGGACTACCGGATCTGGACGGCCGTGTTGTCTGTAGTCGGCTCAGGGATACCACGTCGATCCCGATCATCGTCGTGTCGGCACGCGACGGAGAACTCGACCGGGTCACGCTTCTGGAACTGGGGGCCGACGACTACGTGGTCAAACCTTTCGGTTTCAGGGAGCTGGTCGCGCGGATACGTGCTGTGCTGCGGCGTGCTGGCTGGACCGCGACACCGGTGGGTGATGCATCACTCCCCGAGACCGTGGAGATCGGTGAGCTCTCGATCGACCAGCGGACCCGGACCGTGATGTTGGCAGGGGAGGAGGTGCCCCTGACGCCCAAGGAGTTCGACCTGTTGGTCTCTTTGGCGGAGGACCCCGGTGCTGTGCGGACGCGATCGCAACTGATGCGTGACGTGTGGGACGAGAACTGGTGGGGTTCGACCAAGACCCTTGATGTCCATGTCGCGTCTCTGCGACGGAAGCTCCGCCCGGACCTGATCGAGACGATCCGCTCCGTCGGATACCGCCTGGGCGCGTGATCGGATCATGACGCGTCGACTGTTGGCCGGCTACCTGTTGTTGACCGGGGTTGTATTGGTCGTACTGATGGTTCCGCTCGGTATCTTCTACGCCCAGCGGGAACGCGACAGGTTCACCACCGACGTCGAGCGTGATGCGACGGTGCTCGCGTCGATCTACGAGGATGCCCTCGAGCTGAACTTTCCACCCGATCCAGATCCTGCAGAGCAGTACCGAGAGCTCACCGGGGCGCGGGTCGTCGTCGTCGATCGTTCCGGCCTGTCCGTCGTCGACAGTGATGCAGACGCAGATCGGGACTTCTCCACGAGACCGGAGATTGCCACGGCGTTGGCCGGTCAGCGATCCAACGGGGTCCGCCGATCCGAAACGTTGAATACTGATCTGCTGTACGTCGCTGTCCCAGTCGCCTCGGGTGGCGTCGTCCATGGAGCTGTCCGCCTGACGCTCGACGTACACCGGATAGAGATGCGCATTCGACAGTTCTGGTGGGGACTCGCCACGATGGCAGGAGTGGTGGTCGCGTTGGCGACCCTGATCGGGTTCCTGCTCGCTCATTCGTTCAGCCGACCCATACGTCAACTGAACGTTGCTGCTGCAAGATATGCGAGCGGTGACCTCTCGGGTGGGTCGCCTTCGACGGCTGGTCCGAGGGAGATCCGAGAACTGTCCGAGACGATGGGGGAGATGGCGATCCGCCTAGACACGATGATCAAAGAGCAGCGTTCGTTCGTCGGCGATGCATCCCATCAGTTGCGGACACCCCTGACCGCACTCCGGCTCAGGCTCGAGAATCTGCAGAGCAATCTGGACGAAGCACAGGCGACTGAGCTGCAGTCGATCATCGACGAGAGTGATCGCATGGCGGCGTTGGTGTCGGACCTGTTGCGTCTGGCCCGTGCAGAACGTCATGAGAAACCCGTTCAGGTCGATCTGTCGATGGTCACGGCCGAACGTGTGGACATGTGGTCGGCGTTCGCCGAAGAACACGGCGTCCATCTGGAGCTGGCCTCACTACCGGAGTCGGCAATCGCACTCGTCGTGCCGGGAGCGGTGGATCAGGTGCTGGACAACCTCATCGACAACGCAGTCAGGTTCGCTCCCGCTGGCTCTGTGGTCGAGGTGTCCGTTCGTGCTGGTGTCGATGGCCATCGGGTCTCGGTCGTCGATCACGGTCCCGGGCTGGATCAGGAAGGCAAGGATCGTGCGACACGTCGCTTCTGGCGTGGTGACAGCGCTGCATCAGGCACCGGCCTGGGATTGGCAATAGTGGATGCGCTCGTAGTCGCGTCCGGAGGGTCGCTGACCTTGGCCGACACGGATCCCAGTGGTCTGACCGTCATCGTCGACCTGGTCGCGTCCGGTCCCCGGGATGCTGGATAGTGCGAAGGCTCAGAGGGACGCTCGGGGCTGACTCAACGTGCTGCGCCGAGGCCGCTGGAGAGCTTGTCGAAGCATTCACCGACGAGTCGGGGCAACGGGTCGGTGGCACCTGTTTTCAACCAGTGTCGTAGCGATGATCTCATCGCTACGAGTGCAGATGCCGCCAGTAGTCGTGGGGTCGTCGATACGTCTTCGCTCGTGGACATGCGCTCGGTGAGTGCGTGTGCGAGGGAGTCCTCCCATCCGGCCTGCAGTTGGAGACTTCGCGCGAAGACCGAGGGGTTCGTAGCCATGATGATCCCGCGTCGGAGCAGCTGTTCGCGTTCGGTCTCGTAGTCCGACGCGACCGCGAGGAACGAAGCCTTGAGGCTGGTCCAGGGCGTTTCGTCATCGGGCCGTCCGGTGAGTTCTCCGATGATCCGCGTCTGGCGACGTGCGTAGTCGGCGAGTACGACGTCCTCCTTGGTCTCGAAGTAGTAGAAGAACGTTCTGGGCGAGATGCCGACCACAGCTGCTATGTCGCCGATCGTGGTCTCCTCGAATCCGTGGCGTTCGAATAGGTCGAGCGCAGCAGCCTCGATCGCATGCCTGCGCTCCAGTTTCTTGCGTTGCCGCAGTCCGAGCCCGTCTCGGTTGATTTCGTCGACCTCGTGCTCGCCCATGTTTCGATCTTGACAGCAAGTGCCACTGAGTGCAATATCGCAGGAACTGTAAAATTACTATGAGTGCGGTAATCTTTCGTGTCGTTGTGCATTCTGGAAGGAACCATCATGTCGAACTGGCTCTATCGATTGGGACGTTCCTCTGCCCGCCATCCCTGGTTCGTCGTGACTTTCTGGGTGGTGGTCGCTCTAGGCGCAGTGGTCCTGGACGTCGTCGTCGGCAGTCCGACCGTCGACAATTTCGAGGTTCCGGGCGTCGAATCCCAAGCAGCTGTCGACCTGTTGAAGGAACGCTTTCCCGAACGGGCAGGAGCGACCGCGATGGTCGTGTTCCACTCGGATGAAACACGGATCGACGACTCGACGACGAAACCAGCGATAGCGGACACGATCGAGCTCGTCCGGGCGTTGGATCACGTGTTGAGCGTCACCGACCCGATCGTCAACCCCTTGTCCATCTCCGCCGATGGTCGGACCGCCTTCGCTGCGGTCCAGTACGACGCGACCACCGCAGAGCTCGGATCGCCGGCATTGGAAGAGCTCCGGGGGACGGCCGCGCCGGCAGAAGAAACGGGTGTACAGGTCGAGTTCGGCGGTGAACTGCCGACAGTACTCAAGGCGCGTGATACTGGCCCCGCCGAGATGATCGGTGTAGCAGCAGCCCTGATCATCCTGTTGATCACATTCCGCAGCATCGTTGCAGCAGTCATGTCGCCGCTGGTCGCTGGTCTGGGTCTGCTGACCGGACTGTCGATCGTCGGACTGTTGGGTGCCGTCATCGATGTTCCTTCGGTAGCGCCCCGGCTGGGGATGATGATCGGTCTGGGGGTGGGTATCGACTACGCGTTGTTCATACTCAGTCGCCACCGCGACAATATGGAAACCGGTATGGATCTGGTCGAGTCGATCGGAGTGACCAACTCGACTGCCGGACAGGCCGTAGTGGTCGCCGGAGGAACCGTAGTCGTAGCGATACTCGGACTTCAGATGGCAGGCATCCCGTTCGTAGCAGCTCTCGGCTATTCGGCTTCGATCGTCGTCGCCATAGCCGTGATGGTCGCGGTCACCTTGTTGCCAGCGTTGTTGGCCATAGTCGGCACGCGGATCATGTCCCGCTCGCACCGCCGCTCCAGGGTCCGACCCGGCGAAGACGCCATGGAACAGCAGGAACGAGTCGCAGACCACCGCAGTGGTTGGCTGCGCTGGTCGTACTGGGTGACACATCATCCCTGGCGTTCAGGAATTGCAGCGACCCTGGTGCTTGTACTTCTGGCCGTACCGATGTTCAGCATGCAACTGGGTCAGGCCGATGCCGGTTCGGATCCGACTACGACCACACACCGACGCGCATATGACCTGTTGGCGGACGGCTTCGGGGTCGGGTTCAACGGACCGTTGCTCATCGTCGTGGACCTCGGTGACCAACTCGATGATTCCGGGGCGACGAATGCCGCAGTGCTCGAACGCCTGGGCGAGAGCCTTCGCAAGAACTCGAAAGTCGCAATGGCGTCACCACCTGCCGTCAACGAAGCAGGCAACACAGCGCTCATCACCGTCGTGCCGACCACCAAACCTCAGGACACCGCCACCAGCGATCTCATACATGAACTACGTGACGAGATACTGCCTGCCGCAACGTCCGGGTCGGATTCCCACGCCATGGTCGGCGGACCCACGGCTCAGTTCATAGACCAGTCCGACAAGATCGCGACGCGGCTGCCATGGTTCATAGCTGCCGTCGTCACGCTGTCATTCGTGTTGTTGATGATCGTGTTCCGGTCGGTCCTGGTCCCACTGAAGGCAGCGCTGTTGAACCTGTTGTCGATCGGCGCCGCGTACGGTGTCGTCGTGGCGGTGTTCCAATGGGGTTGGGGAGCCGGTCTCATCGGTCTCGAAGAAACCGTGCCGATCGCTTCGTTCGTACCGATGATGATGTTCGCGATCCTCTTCGGCCTGTCGATGGACTACGAGGTCTTCATCCTGTCTCGTATCCGTGAGGAGTACCACAGTGGTCACTCCAACATCGACAGTGTGGTGGTCGGCCTGGGTGCCACCGCGAAGGTCATCACCGCAGCGGCGTTGATCATGATCAGCGTGTTCCTGGGTTTCGTCAACAGCGGGGATCCGGTCGTCAAGATGATGGGAATAGGACTGGCGACAGCCGTCGCCGTCGATGCGACCGTCGTGAGAATGGTGCTGGTCCCATCGACGATGGCTCTGGTCGGAGATGCCAACTGGTGGCTCCCCAAATGGCTTGACCGGATACTGCCCCGCGTGGAACTGGAGTGATGGCGACGAGCAGT
>JAGQSZ010000108.1 GCA_020439285.1 Microthrixaceae bacterium | reverse complement strand
GTAAGGGGTGCCGCCCACTGATCGGAACGCCCGAACCGGCGAATTGACCGCCCCCGGAATACGCAGCGAGGCCCTCTGTTGTAGCGATGCGTTGGTCTCGGCGCCATCATTAGTTGCGGAGTCAATCATTGCAGTTTCAATGCCAGTTCTCGTGCGAAGTAGGTGAGGATCATGTCGGCTCCGGCTCGTTTGATCGCCAAAGTCTGTTCCATCGCTACCGCAGGTCCGTCTATCCAGCCACGTTCCGCCGCGGCTTTCACCATCGCGTACTCACCCGACACTTGGTATGCGGCGAGTGGCACGTCGACCATCGAACGCGCTGCGCTCAACACGTCGAGGTACGCGAGCGCCGGTTTGACCATCACCATGTCTGCACCTTCGGCGATGTCGTTGCGGATCTCCTCGAGCGACTCGCGAAAGTTGCGTGGATCCTGTTGGTAGGCGCGTCGGTCGCCTCCGTCTGCGATCTCCACGTCCACTGCTTCGCGGAACGGACCGTAGAGCGCCGAGGCGTACTTAGCCGAATATGCGAGGATCGCCGTCTGGTCGAACCCGTCCTCGTCGAGCGCGTCCCTGATGGCCATGACCTGTCCGTCCATCATCCCCGACGGAGCGCAGACGTCCGCACCGGCTTCGGCTTGGGCGATCGCGATCTCTCCGTAGAGGTCCAAGGTGGCATCGTTGTCCACCGTGCCGTCATCCGCGACGAGCCCGCAGTGGCCGTGATCGGTGTACTCATCGAGGCAGAGGTCGGCCATGATCACGACCGAGGAACCAAAAGCGTCTCGCAACTCTCGCAACGCGATCTGCACGATCCCATCAGGGTCATATGCTCCCGATCCCGTCGGGTCCTTGTGCAGCGGCACACCGAAGACGATGATGCCTTTGATTCCCAGATCGACGAGTTCACCGACCTCTTTGCGCAGCGAGGAAACGGTGTGCTGGACGACTCCTGGGAGCGATTCGATCGGGTTGGGGTCGGTGATCCCCTCACGCACGAACAGCGGGGCTATCAGGTCGTCTACGCCGAGTCTGGTTTCGGCCACCAGATCCCTGATCGCAGCTGTTGAACGGAGCCGGCGTAGCCGTTGTTGAGGGAAGGACACGGCGCGATCCTATGGCAGCGTGTCGTCTCGCTGACCATCAGGTGACAGGGTGCTGATGACCGACTCAACGAGCCCATCGATGGTGTGTGGGTCCGCTTCACCGGCAACTTCCAAGCCCTGAGATATGACCTGCGCCGAGGTGATCGGCCCGATCGTCACGATCGCAATGGAGTCCAAGTCCGCAACTCCAACGGAGGTGATTACGTTTCTAGCAGCGGACGCTGATGCGAAGGTGATTGCGTCTGCGTCACGGAGCGCGTCGAGTTGCGAGCGTTCGAAGGTTGCGGGGATGGTCCTGTAGGCCTCGACCACGTCAACCTGCCATCCCATCTGAGACAGGCGCTCCGGGATGACGTCACGTGCGACCTGGGCTCGAACGAGCAGGGCACGTTGCGACGGCGAAGTGCGTGCTCCGGCTACGTCCTCAGCGTCAGTCGGCTTCGGAAACTCATCAACCATTGATTCCGCAACAAACTGTGCCGGCATCAGATCAACGCGTATACCCGCAGATGACAAGACCTCGGCTGTCCCGGGGCCGATTGCTGCGACCTTGAGATGCTCCGGCAGTAACCCCGGCGAGCTAGCGGATCGGGCGTCTGTCACCGCGATCCCGGCACAGAGTCGACGCGCTCCATTGGGAGACGTGACGACGATCCACGCATAGTCGTCAAGGCGTCCAAGCGCTTCATTCAGCGCCGCTCCCCCATCGGCAGGTTCAGCGATCGCAATAGCGGGCATCGCGATAACCGTTGCACCCGCAATAACCAACTTGTCAGCAAGTTCGTCTGCCTGCCCAACAGCCCGGGTCACAACAACGCTTCGGCCATCGAGTGGAAGCCGTCGTCGGCCTGGATGGGCAACCTCCGCAGTCACGATGATTAACCGAGTAGAGCTCGCAACTTGATGGCGAGCTCACCGCCCGGATTGACACTCTCGACAGACGACAGTTGTCCACGTACCAAGTGTCCTCCGGGGGAATCGGCAAGAACCGCACGCAGGACCAGTTCGCCCGAATCACCGATCACGGCATGCGCTCCGGCAGGCAGCGAGCAGTCTCCACCGAGTTCTACCAGGAAGTCGCGTTCGGCCATCACTCGACGTCGTGATTCGGCGTCGTCTATCAGCCCCAGGAGCCCACGGGTGTCCGAGTCGCCCGCACGGCACTCCACCGCTAGCGCTGCCTGGGCCACCTGTGGCACGAAGGTCTCGGTGTCCAACCAGTCATCGATCTGTTCAGCCAACCCCAAACGCTCGAGTGCCACTCCTGCAACGACAATGGCATCGAAATCGGCTGCTTTGGAGAGCCGGGTCGCCATATTCCCGCGCAGTTCGGCAAACTCGAGATCCGGGCGAAGGTCCGCCAACAATGCTCGGCGGCGAGCCGAACCGGTGGCGACCATCGCACCCTCACGCAGATCGGCCAGAGTGCCACCCACCAGAGCGTCACGGGCATCACCTCGTTGGGGAATCGCGGCGATCACCAACTCGCTTGGAGTCGCTGCAGGCAGGTCCTTCGCCGAATGCACCGCAATATCAGCTCGTCCGTCGAGCAGAGCCTGTTGGACCTCGGTGGCGAAGACGCCCTTGCCGCCGATCTCTGACAGTGGAAGATCGGTCCGCCTGTCACCCTCGGTACTCAACGGAACGACTTCGATCTCCAGGTCCGCAACGGCCGCCACGAGTAGCCCGGCAACGTGTTCGGCCTGCCATCGAGCGAGCGCCGATGCCCTGGTTGCAATGCGAACTATGGACATCGGTTCGGGCGATCAGTCCAAGTCGAAAAGGTCGCGGATCGACTCGGCCAGGCGCTCGCCACGAGCCGATCCTGCAGAGTCCCGCAGCTTCACCGACGGCTCGTGCAGCAGTTTCGCCAACACAGCCTTCGTGACGGCGTCGACCGCTTCGATCTGGGCCGGCGACAAGTCGCTGAGTTTGGCTGAGTGGCGCTCGATCTCCCCCACACGCAACGCCTCGGTCAAGGCACGGAGCGACGCTATGACCGGCGCCGCTTCGCGAGCTTGGACGATGCTCTCGAAGCGGCGCACTTCTTCGTCGACGATCCGGCGCACGTCCTCGACCTGTGCGTTGCGCGCCGCCAATCCGGCATCTGTCAACTCTACAATATCGTCCATGTCAAACACTCGGGTCCAAGGAATCTGACCCACATTCGGGTCGACGTTACGAGGCATACCAACGTCCACGATGAGCAACTCGGAGTCGCCCTGGCGGGCGCCGTCCAAGTAGTCGACTCCGATGAGGTGTCCATCGAAACGAGCCGCGGTCAACAGCACATCCACTTCGCTCAGCACCGATCGCAGTCCGTCGAGCCCAACTGCTGTGACTGGAATGTCGGGCCCCTGGACTTTGACCGTCTCTGCAAGGCTCTCAGCCCGATGCAAGGTCCGGTTGACAATGACGAGCTGGTCGACGTTGGCCGAGACCAGGAACGACGCCATTCCCTTGGCCATTGGCCCCGAACCGAGAACAGCCGCACGCTTGCCGGCCAGTCCCCGAGCGGCATTCGATCCGACACACGGTGCCGGCCCATCTGTCGCTAGCGGGTCCGAAGACTCCGATGCCGAATCCGGGGCCGTGTCGGTGAAGTGCTTGCCGGCGAGGATTACCGCCGCTTGGGAAACGGAGGTGACGTGATGAGCGATGGTTGTCTCTGATCGAGCACGTTTGCCGAGTTCGATGGCATGGCGGAACACCATGTTCATCGAACGGCCAGCAGTCCCCTCGTTCCGGGCGGTTTCCCAAGCCCGTTTGACCTGGCCGAGGATCTCGTGTTCGCCGGTGACCGCGGAGTTGAGGCCTGATGCGACCTCGAACAGGTGACGCAGCGCATCCTCGTCGTAGTGGATGTAGAGGCTGTCCGCGAATTCGTCGGGAGCCAGGAAGGTCAAGTCGCTGAAGAAGTCTCGAACCTGTGCGTAGGCAGGGTGGAACTTCTCTGCGATCAGATAGACCTCTGTGCGGTTGCATGTGGCGAGAACGACGGCTTCGGAGACGTCTCGCGCCTCGGCAAGGGCGTGCAGATACTTGGGCAGTTGGTCACCTGGGATGACCATGCGCTCGAGTAACTCGATCGGAGCGGTGCGGTGATTGGCACCGACAACTACTACCGACACGCGCTCAAAGCCTCCATGCGGTCAACACCTCCACACGATCAGCATATTGAACAGCCATGGTCAGACGATCTCGGCCTCGCTCAGAGCACGACGTTCTTCGTGGAAAGCGAGGATCTGCAATTCGATCGCAACATCGACGTCCCTGACAAGAACTCCATAGGGAACATCGAGAGTCGCAGGCGCGAAATTGAGGATCGAACGAACCCCTGCCTCGACGAGCTGATCAGCGACATCCTGTGCTGCAGCAGCCGTCGTTGTGATTATCCCGATGGAGATATCGAACTCCTTGACCACCTCTGGGAGTTCGTCCTCGTGGCGAACCGTCAGTGACCCCACCTGGTGGCCGACCTTGGATTGATCGACGTCCATGATCGCAACGACGGAGAAACCACGGTCTACGAAACCGCCGAACTTGGCGAGAGCGGAGCCCAGGTTTCCGGCGCCGATGATGACGCAGGGCCAGTCGTGGGTCATGCCGAGTTCGCGACGGATTTCGTGGAGTAGATGTGGAACGTCGTAGCCGACTCCACGAGTGCCGTAGGTACCGAAGTACGACAGGTCCTTACGAACCTTCGCGCCGTTGACGCCCGCCAACTCTGCCAGCTGTTCCGAGGAGGCCTTCTTGCGTCCGTCCTCCTCGAGTTCCATCAAGCAGCGCTGATAGATGGGCAATCGAGCGATCGTCGCATCTGGGATGACTCGGCGGCGAAAGGTCGACATTCCAAAAGGCTACCGAGCTTGTTCACTTGTTCACAAAGTTGCGGCGGTCGAATCTGAAAGCTACCGGTTGTTCGGCACAGGTGGTTCGGGGTGAGTCGACTAGGTGAGCAGGCGCGAAGGGCCGAGCCTTGCACCGGGGACCGCAACCCATTGCCCTGTACTGGCAGGTAGATCAATGGTCTTGCCATGCATCTCACAGCGGATCAGGCCACCATATCTTTTGTGTTTTGCGTTATAATGCAATACACAATGCGGACTCGATCCTCTCCCAAGCAGATGCAGTCCCGCTCCGTGGAAGCTCTACAAAGAGCTCTACAGGCCCTCGGGGTGGACAGCCAACACACACCCGATGACGGTCAGGCTGCGCTCATTGTTCGCTCTCCCAGCGGAGTGTCATTCCGCGTCGAGGTCAAAGCCGCATCTGTCGCAACAGCTGACTGGGTGTCGAAGCTGGACCCACACGCCGAGCCTCGCCCGGTTGTTGTTGCTGAACAGATCCCATCCCGTATTCGCCAGGATTTGAGCAGTCGAGGAATTGCTTGGCTCGACCTCCGCGGTCACATCCGGTTGGTGGACCAGCACTTCTTCATAGATTCCGACGTTCCACCCCATGAGCGAACACGCCCCGCGCCCAGGAATGTGATCACAGGACGATCCGGCCTCGCTGCATCGATCGCCCTTCTAATGCATCCCGAGGAGCCAACAGGTGTCAGCGATGTGGCCAGGAAGGCAGACCTCAACCCCAGTTCCGTCAGCCGAGCAATGTCGATGCTCACCGAGGCACAACTCGCAGAGCCGCTGAGCCGAGGGAAATACCGACCCTTGGTCCCCGAGCTCTTTTGGGAACTTGTGGACGTATGGCCAACAACTCGGCTCCAAGTGCATCTATCAAATGCCGATCTCTCAAACCCCCGGCTCAATGCTGGTCTGTTGGATGTGAACACCGCCGGTTGGGCGATGAGCGGTGAACGTGGGGCCGTAATCTGGGGTGCCCCGCTCACATTGACAGCTGACTATCCAACACAGCTTTACGTACCAGATAGAGAAGCGATCCGAGTAGCCAGGATCATCAGCGGCGACGCCCAGCCGACAATCGAAGGGCCCCTTCCACCGATGGAACTCGCTGTTGACCCGGTGGGGCTGCTGACTCGCCAGCGTTACCCAGCAAAGGGGGCTGGAACTCCCTTAGCCCATCCCGTTGTGTGTGCTCTGGACCTAGCCATGACATCCCGAGGGCGCGAGGCACTCGATCAGTGGGATCCACCCGAAGGGTTCATTCGTGTCTGGTGAAGTCGCTCTAGTCGACTCCAAGAATGAGGCAATGGCTAGCTTGGTACGCACCGCCACGGTGCTGTTCGAGACACCGCGCTTCCAGCAGGCAGCATTAGTTGGAGGGCTAGCCGTAACCATCCGCCTAGCCACCGCCCATCGAGCCACTAACGACATCGATGCAGTAACGGATGGCGCCCATCCCCATGGCTTGGCGCTGCAATACATCGGCGCGGGACAGCCCAACGAAACCAATCGAATAGAAGTGGACGGCGTCAAGATCGACGTCATGGAGACTTGGCCACTACCCATCGCAAGCCACGATCTTCCTGAAGACGATCTCGAACGGCTATTCATCATCAGCCACCGATGGGCATTTGAAAGCTCGCGGCCAGTAACAGTCAAGACAGTGGAGCCGGGCGGGCACATCGGGACCGTCTCCGGCACTCTAAACGTCGCCACCGCTCCAGCCCTGATCGCCTGCAAACTGCACGCCATTTCTGATCGACGAGGATCATCGTTATCCAAACGGGACAGCGATGCTCTTGACCTCTTCCGACTCGTCACTTCACTCGTCCGTTCAGAAACGTCCGTCGGAGCGCTCAGCACCGCACCGTTTGATCTCACGAGCCTCGTCATGACACAGGTCGAGCGGTGGTTTGTCACCGATTCACTAAGGACTGCTCGACTCGCGAATTCCGCAAGCAGCACCGGAGTCAGAATTGACGCAGCCGATGTCTCTTCCGTCGGGAGACTCCTGCTCGACCAACTCCGATAGAGCGAAGGGTCAAGCCTTGCACCGGCTCCCCGCTCATGCGCCGAATTCGTCCGCGAGTTTGTGTCGGATGATCTTGCCGGTCAGCCCTGTTGGGATCTGATCCACGAACACGACCTTGTTGGGGCACTTGTATCCGGGCAGGTGTTTGGCGACGAACGCGATTACATCGTCCTCTTCGAGAGGCACGCCTTGGCGGGCAACCACGTATGCCTTCACCGCCTCACCGGTGTACGGGTGAGGAACGCCAATGACCGCGCACCCGTCGATCCCGGGGTGCTCACGCAACACGGACTCGACCTCGGCAGGGAAAACGTTGAAGCCGGACACGATGATCAGGTCCTTCACCCGGTCCACCAAGAACAGGAATCCCTCATCGTCGACCACTGCGACATCGCCGGTGTGCAACCAGCCCTGGGCATCGACCACTTGGGCACTGCGTTCAGGGTCATCCCAGTAGCCAGCGAACACGTTGGGACCACGGACCCAGATCTCGCCGCTGTCGCCGACCAGCACGTCTTCGCCGTCTGAGTCAACGAGACGCACTTCCAAGCCTGGAACCGGGATACCGATGGAACTGAACGGCGCGTTGGTCCCATTCGACGAGGTAACCACGGGCGATGCCTCGGTCAGGCCGTAGCCCTCGCGCAGCTGCACGCCGAACTTCGCTTCGACTGCTTGGGAGACCTCGACGGGTAGTTTCGCTGCGCCTGAGACCGCGGTGCGGACAGTCGACATCATTTCGGCGCCGACATTGGGCACACCGACCCAGGCAGCCCACATCGTCGGAGGCCCCGAAATGGCCGTGACACCGTGGGTCCGGATCGACTCGAGCGCCGATACCGGATCGAATCGTTCGATCAACAGAACCCGCGACCCGACCGCCAGGCTCACTCCAAGGACGACGTTCAGTCCAAAGATGTGGAACAAGGGCAGCAACCCGAACACAACGTCGCCAGACTGTTGGATCTCGTCGCCGCTCGCGATCACCTGTCGAATGTTCGTATACAGGTTGCCGTGGGTGAGCTTGGCCGCCCGGGGAGCGCCCGCAGTACCAGAGGTGTAGATCAGTACCGCAACATCGTCGGGGCTCCGATCCACGAGAGGCGTCTCGTCATCGGTGCCGACCTCCTCCATCGTCACGCCACCCTCGGGCTCGAACCCGGCGCCGATGATGAACTCGACGCTGGGGATCGCTGAACGATCGATCCGAGCGAGCGCATCGCGACCCGATGGCCCGACAACCACTGCCCTGGCGCTCACCTGGTCGAGTTCGGATTCGATCGCACTGGCGGGACTCGTGGGATTGAGCGGGACGGCAACCAGACCGGCACCCAACGCCGCCAAGTAGGACACAACGAAATAACGGTTGTTGCCCGACAGGATCGCCAACCGGTCCCCGGGCTCAAGGCCGAGCTTCACCAGCCCGGAACGTAATCGGGCGACTTGATCCCTAAGACTGCCGTATGTAGTCGGCTTCCCGCGGCTAATCAGCGCGCAGTCGTCCGCCG
>JAGQSZ010000010.1 GCA_020439285.1 Microthrixaceae bacterium | reverse complement strand
CTTCGTCGGTCGCCAACTGGAAGGCGAACGTGGTGGCTTCACCGTTTGCGTTGCCGCTACCGGCGAGGTCAGCGTCGGTGCCACTCGAGGTCAGTGTCGCTGCACCGCTGGTCACCATGGGAGGCCTGACAGTTCGGAACGCTCCGATTCCAGCAGCTGACACGTCTGCGATCTCGATGCTGTAAGGATCGACACCCGATGGGAGTGTCACCGAGGTCGACGTCCCGGCAGTCGCTGACTGCTTGAGTGTCGTGTGGACATCGGCACCGTCGATGTAGCGGATCAGGTAGCCAGAGATGGCTGACGAACCGGCAGCTCCGTGTGCCCATTCCAGGGTGACGTTGGTGGAGTTGACCTGTATCGAACTGACCGTCGGCGCGGCAGGTACGGTTCCGCCGACTTCAGCTGTGACACGAGTCGGTGTACGTGGACCGGTGCCCGCAGCGTTGGTTGCTTCGATTGTGAAGTACTTGACGCCCGGTGCCAGTCCGGTGACGGTGTAGGTGCGGTCAGCCCCACTTGCGGTCGTGAAGGAGCTGATGATCGACCCGGCCGAGGCAGTTGTCCACTGGACGATGTTGTAGGTGGTGATCGCTGAGCCGTTGGGCGAGGCGCCGTCCCAGTTGAGGGTCACTGAGTTCGCTCCCGGGGTTGCCGTGAATCCCGGGACCATTCCCGGCAGGCCGAAGGGCGTTGCTGAAACCGGTGCCGACGCGGCACCTGTGGATGCTGCGGTCACTGCACGGAGTGCCACCGAATAGGTCTGTCCGTTGTTGAGGCCACCGATGATCAACGGTGATGTGGTCTGGGGCGCTGTGACCCAGGCTCCGCCGTCGAGTTGATACTGATAGCTGGTGATCGGCGAACCGCCATTGCTCGAAGGTGCCGTGAACCAGACCTTCAACGCCGAGCTGAGCGGATCGATCGAGGTGATCGTCGGGGCTGTCGGAGATCCGACCGGAGTTGCCGAAGCCAAGTTGGAGAACGGCTCCTGGCCATCTGTCGTGACTGCCGCGACTCTGAACAGATACGGGGTTCCGTTGGTGAGTCCGGTGACGGTGATGTCCTGATCCGTGGTCGGAGCGTGGACGAAAGTGGTCCAAGGTCCACCGGAGTTGGTTGCGTACTCGACCTGATAGTCGGTGACCGTGGCTCCGGGGCTCGACAGGTCACTCCATTCGAGGCCGGCCGACGCGTCATCCGCGATTGCGTACAACAGGATCGGCTTGGGGTCAGGCGTAGCCGTTGGGACCGTAGGGAAACTCGACACCGCAGATGGAAGGCTCTCGCCGACTGCGTTCACCGCCAAGACCTGCAGGTAGTAGGAAGTCCCGTTGGTCAACCCGGTGATCGTCGCACGTCGGTCGGTTGACACGCCGTCGTTGAAGGTCGTGAAGGGACCTGCAGGATTGGTCGAGTACTTGACGATGTAATCGGTGATCGGGGAAGTACCCGGGGATGCTGGGGCGAGCCAGTAGACATCGATGATTCCGTTGCCCGCGGCGCCGACCACGGACCTCGGCGGATCGGGAACACCGACGTTGAATGACAACACGACTGATCCGGCCACTCCGTTGGTGGTGACGTACTGATAGCTGGCTGAAAGTCCTGCGACTCCCGAGTCAGAGTTGGATCCGGGATAGCCACCGAATCCGAACCATTCAGTTGCGGAAGCGCCGCCGTACTGATCGGCGCCACGCTCGCCGCCTTGTGCGCCGCCGCCGCCGGCGCCAGAACCACCACCGTCGCAGCTGGCGAGACCACACGCCTCGTTCGCGCTCAGACCCTGTCGACCGTTGGTGCTGGTGATGTCGGACCGTCCGACGAAGTTGTCCTCGGCCAGGCGACCGATAATCGGTGCGAACTGTCCACTACCGCCGCTTCCGCCGCCGCCACCGGCGACAAGGTCGACTCCTTCGGCGAGCCGCAGGACGGTCGCGGCGCCACTACCACCACCGCCGCCTGATGAGCCAGCGTTACCGGGCGCTCCGCCCTTGGCGCCGTCGTAGTCGTCGAGCGGGTTGTTGCCTGCGCTGCCGGCGGCTGCAGCGGTGTTGCCGCCGGTGCCGCTACCGCCACCCGAGCCGACTCCGATGGTCAGCACCTGTCCGGGGGTGACTGCGATGGTGCCTTGGAGTTGGCCAACGAAACCACCGGCTGGCGACGGGCCAGCAGCGTCGGTGCCTCCACGTCCTCCTTGGCCACCGATGAGGGTGACACCCATCGAGGTGACACCCGCTGGCACGGTGAATGTCTGGACCGAGCCCGTGTAGCCAAAGGTCTGGGTCATGACTGCATCAGCTGATGCCGACGGTGCGGCCACCGCCAACAAGGCACTGATGAGGCCGATGGACATGACGATCGATAAGACCCGCTTACCGATCGAGGTTGGTGGCGTGCTGACTTTTTTCACGGAACCCGAATCGGCACCACGTTTTCCAGATTTGAGACTTTTGTCTCAGATAATTCCGCGAAGGTCTCCGCTCTGCCGATGAGGGCCTAGTCCAAGCCGGTCACCGCGGCCGTAATACCGATCTAATCGGCGAGGTCGAGGTACCTAGCGCTCACCTAGCGAGTCGTTCGAGTAGCTCGCGGTCCTCATCGATGATCTGTTGCACACGCCGCTTGAACTCGGGATCCCGACGACGAGCATCGATCGCGTCGGACAAGGCGTTCTTGATCGTCTCGTTCACGCTCTGGCCCTCCACCCGTGCCAGCGCCTCGGTGTCCTCCACCAACTCATCCGGGAGCCGAACAGTCAAATTCTTCGTCATGGTGTCATGGTGTAACGCCACTATGGACTGAGGTCGATGCAGGGCGTTGTTCAAGCGATCAGCTAAATATAGATAATTATTTCGTTTATACCTCTCCAAACTATAAATCTAATAATTCGTTATACTCAGAGCATGGACAGGGTGAGGAATCCGTTTGCGCCAGGAGCCGGAAGCCCGCCGCCGATGTTGGCGGGGCGCGATGCGCAATTGGAGGACATGTCTGTCGCGGTTCAACGCATGACACTGGGCCGATTCGAACGAAGCATTCTGCTGACGGGACTTCGCGGAGTGGGTAAGACCGTTCTCCTTAATGAGTTCGGCATGATCGCTGAGCGCGAGGGGTGGATCCACGAGCACCTCGAAGCCACCGACGACACCAAGATCGCAAAGGCCATGGCGACGATGGCCCGCCGCTGCCTGCTGGAACTCAGCTTGCGGGAACGAATAAAGGACCGAGCCGTCGCCGGTCTTCGAGTTCTGAAGGCTTTTGTCAAGATCCACGTTCCAGCCGGTGATGGCGGAGCCCTCACCATCGACGTCGAGCCGTTTGCCGGTCTGGCTGACTCGGGGGATCTGGAGCGCGATATCGGTGACATCTTTCGTGAGGTCGGCGAGACTGCCCGGGAAGCACAGACTGGAGTTCTCTTCACCATTGATGAGTTGCAGTATCTGAGTAGCGACGAGTTGAGTGTCTTGATCGTCGGGCTCCACCGAGTGTCGCAACTCGGCCTGCCTCTGTTGGTCGCAGGCGCTGGACTGCCGTCCCTACCAGGTCTCGCTGGCGAAGCGCGTTCCTACGCCGAGCGGTTGTTCAGTTTCATCGAGATCGGATCATTGAAGAAAGACGATGCGATTGCCGCAGTCGTAGAACCTGTCCAAGCAGAAGGCGCCGATTGGGAACCCTTGGCGCTTGAGAAGATTCTGCGCGACAGCGAGGGTTACCCATATTTCCTTCAAGAGTTCGGCAAGCAGGCATGGAACGTGGCGGAAGGTCCAGTGATAACCGCCGCCGAATTCGACCGTTCGACCGTTCTCGCATTGGACGAGTTGGATACCGGGTTCTTCCGCGCACGGGTCGACAAGACCAGTGACGCTGAACGCAACTACCTACGCGCCATGGCACAGCTGGATGGACCTGGCCCGTACGCTTCGGGAGAGGTCGCGGCATCGATGGGGAAGACAACCGGGCAGGTCGGACCAGTGCGAGACAGCCTCATCAAGCGCGGCCTGATATTCGCTCCTCGCCACGGCCAGGTTGCATTCACCGTGCCGATGTTCGAACAGTTCATTCTTCGGCGCCTCACCTGAGCACTCCTGCATCGCCCGCTCTGGTTCGAGGACCTTTCGCTCGCTGCTGGAAGCGAGTTTTACTCACGGTGGCGAACGAAGTACCGCGATCATGACGGATTCAGGCGTTCCCTTTGGCGCGACGCTGATCAACGGTGAACTCGGCTTGGCTGGACGATGGCGCCGATCAATCCGCCTGCCATGCTGACCGGCGTTCTAGCACGTCTCAACTAACGTTGTCCCATGGCCTCCGATGCTGCGTCAGCACTGACGACACTGCGGACAGCAGCCGAGCGCGGTGATCTCGATGACTTGTTCGAACGCCTGGGAGTGCGGCTGCTCGGGGCATTCGGCAGCGCAACGCGTGAATTAGGCGACGCCGATCCGGCGGACCTGGACATCGCGGTGCAATTCGAAGGTCCCGTGATGCTCCTCGAGTTGATAGATGCACTGGTGGAGATCACCAGATTCGACAAGATTGACGTTGCGGTCGTTGACGGCAACCACCCTGTTCTTGACGCCGAGGCACTGTGTGGCGAGCCTCTCTACGAATCTGTCCCCGGTGGGTACGCGACCGCCCAGATGGCTGCGCTTGGTCACAAACGTGATACCGAATGGCTCCGCATCCTTGACCTGCAGCGGATGGCAGCAGGATGACCCCACCGAAGTTGGATATGGCGATCGTGCAGGGTCGATCAATAGACCCTCTCAGCAGGGCTCTTGGGGAGTTGTGTAGGTGCTTTGCGAGATGATCGTTCCATAGGGCCACGACATCACCGTCAGTTCGAGTTCCACCCCTGGCCAGAGTCCTGTCATCGGCTGAGGCTCTGGGTTTCCGACCTGCTCTGACCGATATACCTCTTTACCCTTGAATGAAACGAGGATCTCGTGCTTCGCCATCTCGGACTGAGGCTGTGAGTACTCGAACTTCCCGCTGTAGCCAGCGCCTGGCGCCGGACATTCAAAAACGAGGTTGACCTTTGGCAAGACTGTCGTTGTAGTCGATACGGCTCTATCGGCGACCTTTGTCGCTCCGCCACCCGCTATCCAGAGAAGAAACAACAGAGCGACAAGACCAGCGAAGACCGAAGCACAACCACCTGACTTCTGACTCTTCTTGGGCTTCGAAGATTTGTAATTTTTCGCTGGCGCACGAGGTTCTCTACGCGGCGGCTTCGGTGTGTTCGCTCTCTGAGTTCGATATCCAGTACTCGCGAGCGCAGTCGGCGTCTGCTTTGCCCTTGGAATCGGGACCTGCATCTCTCTCGCCAACCTGGACAACCACTCCACCCACTGAGGAGTAAAGGTCGAGGGCCCATTCAGCAACAGCGGCACTAATGCGTCCTTGGCAACGACTTGGGCCGACCCCACATAGACCACCGGTGCCGGCAGTCCAGCTTCGGTGAAGCACAGCACCGAACTGACCGGAACGTCGAGGTGCTCGCTGACTCGTTCGGATATGAACGTGACGGTTTCTACTTCCTTGTCGATCGACCACCGACCGTTCCACAGCGTTCCCGAGCCGTATTTGTAGGTTCCAGAGTGGGCCTTCGAGTCGACGACGAAGACACCAGTTGGCCCAATAACCAAGTGGTCGACATTGGCTCTGGAACCGGGGACATGGAGATCGTGAAAGACCACGAATTGGGGCGGCAACTGGGCCAGCCGATCGGCGGTGATCTGCTCGCCGCCCGCACCCTTTTCCCAATTCAACGCCTGTTGTTCTAGGCGATCTGCCTTGGCTCGATGCTCGGCGGCTTTATCACGCAACTGCTCAGCTTTGGAACCAGCAGAAGCTCCAGCACCCGTCAGACGGTCTTGGTGCGCTGATGCGCCACCCGAACCCTGACCTATTCGGTTGGGGTGGAGTTCCGGTGGATACCAGCGCCCATCAGACGCAAGCCACCAACCTTCTCCCGGCATCGACTAGCCCCCCTCACCTTCGCGTCTCATCGGCCCCAGCGATCAAGGATAGGGAGAGCGTCGGAAATGAGCGAAGTCAGCTCGTGTGACATCCCAGCTCGCCAACCGTTCACGCCAGGACTGTCGCCCCTCGCATCACGCTCAGACCGCCCACGGATTGATCACCGCGACACCCATCGATACGAATGGTGCTACGTCCCGGGTGGCGACCATCAGATCGTTTGACTTGGCGATCGCGCCGATGAATCCATCTGCCATGCTGACCGGCGTTCCGGCACGTTTGGCCTCAGTCATACAACGGGCGAAAGATTCCGTTCCTAAGTTCCGCTACCGAAATCGCAGATATGAAGAGGGTTTCTATCGATTGGGCATCGAGCCAGTCGAGCACCTGCGTCGACGGCATCGGCTTGAGAGGTTCCAAGACCACATTCGTGTCGACGAGGATCACCGGAACTCCATCGGCTCCAGCGGCGTCGAGCCCCTCACATAATCGAAAACCGCCACGTCACCGTCGGACAAGCGCGCTTCGCCGCCGATCTCGCGAAGCAGCGACCCCAAGCGTGGTCGATCCTGTGGCTGAACAGCGTCAGCAAGAATCTGGCGAATCTCTGCCTCGGTACTCCTACCGGACCGTTTCGCTTGCGCACGAAGCGCGCGGTGCACCTCGTCTGGAAGATTGCGGATCAGAACTTGGGCCATAGGAAGTCACCTCCATCCATGGTGATAGCACTGCACCGATGTTGATATCAGATGTCGAGTCTGCTCGATCCGATTCCGTAGGGCGACATGCAGTGCCCGGCGATCCCGACCTTGGTCACGACATACTCAACAGATGACTTTGCGGCATGCTTGTGGCCTGGCTCGCACACGCGTCAGCACGACCGTCGATGGACAGCTCTTGACCGATGCTCGAGCAGCAACCAAGTCGACATCTGATGCTGCGCTCCTGGATCGGGCCCTTTCAGCACTTCTCGCTGAACACCGACGGGCCGAGATAGATGCTTCCTATGAAAAGTACGACGAGCATCCGCTCAACGAACCTGATGAGTGGGGCGATCTCGCATCCTTTCGTTCCGGCGCGGCGGCCTCATGAACACGACCCCCAAGCGAGGTGGGGTCTGGTGGTGCGAAGTCGTTCTCGATCCAAGTGTTAGCGACCCAGTGCCAAGAGTCTGCGCGGTGAACCTAGCTAAAGGATTCACTCGCTCCTCAAGTACGAAGTGCTCGTCAGGCGAGCACCTTTTCGAATCTGCACAGTACGCATCAATCAATGTAGCTACACTTGATGCGTGAATGTAGCTACTACTTCGACCGCTGTCGGCGTGCGCGAACTCAAGAACAACTTGAGCCGCTACCTGGAGAGAGTGAAGACCGGCGAAGAGATCGTCGTCACTGATCGAGGCACGCCTGTTGCACGACTGTCTGCCATCGACCCCGCCGAGGACCGGCTCAGCATGCTCATCAGCACTGGGTTGGTCACGCCACCTCGATCGACAGTCCGCCAACGGCCAAGGAGCCGGATCAAAGCGAAGGGAAGCGTCAGTTCGTTCGTGGCGGAACAGCGACGGTGATCACCTATGTCGACACATCATCGTTGCTCAAGTTGCTGGTTGACGAGGTCGGCTCAGACCAAGTCGAGGCGCTGTGGGATGCTTCAGAGGTACTGGCATCGTCAGCCCTGATCCGGGTAGAGGCACGGGCAGCGCTTGCGGCAGCTCACCGTCACCGGCGAATCACCGCCAGTCAGCAGCAAGAGGCTCTGACACACCTGGCGCTTCTCATTGATCAACTACTGATCGTCAGGGTGACAAACGAGTTGATCGTGGCTGCAGGCGAGCTGGCTGAACAGGAAGCCCTACGGGCATATGACGCCGTGCACCTCGCGGCCGCACTCTCGCTGGAAACCGACGTCATCTCGAGCGCAGATCTGGAGTTGTGCAATGCCGCGAGCCGTCGGGGCATGCACGTATCCAACCCCTTGGGCTCCTAGCGAGTGTGAACACCGGGTCCGAGGGCGCTCCCGCGAACGCGCACCGAGCGGCCCGAGAACAGAACGAGCGCCGACCCCTGATCTTGCGTTCGGCGCTTCCGGTGACATCAAGACACGGGGTGGTCACGCCCTGGTCCAATGGAATATTTAGCTAGTAAGACCAAAGAACTTGGAGCACAAAGCCCGTGCCGCTAGGGAATGGAGCACTTGATGCGGGAAACATTCGTTCTGTATTTCATCGGCGACTCACCAGAAGATGCGTTAGAGGGTTTGCCGTTTGATGAGGCCGATGGCGCTGACATGGCAAGGCTCGAGCAGGGTTACGCACACATGTACTCAGTCGCCGTGCCTATCGACTCTCGCCAGATGGAACTTTGCGAGTCGAGATAGGACTAACCAGTGAAGGCGCAGTGAAAGCTGCTCGGGCAACTGGCAAATAACTCTCGGCCGAGCAGAGCTAGACGTCGGTGAGGTAAGCGGGTTCTCTCACTGTGAGCCTGCTCGATTGGACCATCTGCCTCATCGATCAGACCTCACTCGACTTCCGTCGTTAGGGGAGACCCGATCAGGATGTCGTACCACTGCCCCAAACACGATGGGTTCATCGCGGGACGGGCATATAGGTGACAGGACGCGATTAGGAGTAACTGCTCTGAAAGCCCTATCTGCCTGAGCTGCAAATCGGCCTGGCCCGAGGTGAAGTTCATGTGTTTGGGCACCCGGCGCCTCAGGCCTTATCCAGCTTGCAAGGCTCAGCCAATCGTGGCCCCTGGAGAGCTCAGTAGCCTTTCCTTTTCGGCTGCGACAACAAGTCGGGTCAGCTCGGCCTCAGACATATCAACCGCATCTGGAGCTTGCTTCACAATCGCACTATCACGTGCAAACTCATCAAAGATCCACCTCTTCTCGGCGAGTATCTCCCTGATCCGTTCATCAACGCTGTTCTCAGTAAGAAGGCGGTGCACTTGAACAGTATTTATCTGCCCCATTCGATGCGCTCGAGCAATAGCCTGAGCCTCGAGCGTCGGCTTCAGTTGAGGTTCGCAAATCACAACGACTGAAGCCGACTGAATGTTAAGGCCAACTCCTCCTGCGGCGATCTGAGCCACAAGAACTGCCCCGTCCTTGTACTCCGAGAATCGATCAATCAAAACTTGTCTCTTGGCAGCTGGCAGAGAACCGGTCAGTGGACCAAACACTCTGCCAGGTAAGACTCGGGCAGCCACATCAAGGACTTCACGAAAGTACGAGAACACAATTACGCGGCGCCCATTCGCCTGTGCTTCCTCAACAATCTCGCAAAGGCGTTCCACCTTGGACGAGTGTTCTGAGAGCATTGCTGTCCTACGCATAAGCATGAAATGGCCGTCTTCCACCGCAGAGCGATAAGCAATCTCGTCAACCTCAGAAAGTGTTGTCCACTCGTCGATCTCAACAAGTTCTGGAAGCTCGGTCAGTACGTCTTCTTGATTTCTACGCAGATACGCGGGCGCTACATGTTTTCGAAATGCAGCGGCTAGATACTCCGGTGCCTCATCTGCTAGGTCGGGCCGAATATACCTAATTAGGTTGCGAAACTCCTCGACACTATTCTCAAGTGGAGTTCCGGTCATAAGGATGATGAACCTCAGTGAGTCAATGATCTTCGCTGCGGCTACTGACCGCTTAGCATTGGGATTCTTTATGTAGTGGGCCTCGTCGAAAATAGCACATCCAAGCTCCACATCATTCAAGTACTTTTCGGCCCATGGCAAAAGGTCATAAGTTATGACAGCGACTCCGCCTCGCCTTATCCAAGATTTCGCAGAATTGGTGCGCTCCAGCAGAGGGCCATGGAGCCTTGACGTAGTAAGTTTCGTGTGCTTCGAGGTCTCCCGAATCCAATTGCTAACAACCCCTGCAGGGCAAACGACTAAGAAGTGGGAATGACCTGCAGCACGAAGATGGGCTATTAATGCAAGTGCTTCAAGAGTCTTGCCCAAACCCATTTCATCGCCGATAACAACCTTTTCCTGCGCCAACGCGAACCGAGCTCCGAACAGCTGATATGTGCGCAGTGACGCAGTTACAAGATCCGAATTGAGCTCCTTGGCTCGTACTGCCTCGACGATCTCCTCTGGGAGATCACCATGCATCTTCTTCTCATCTTCAGTCATGAATCCAAGTTCGGTGATCATGCCGAAATAGTCCGCAGGACGTGACAGGAAGTCGGTCCAAATATCATCATCTCTTGACAGAAGAGCAGCTTGGTTGCTCAGACTCACCAACATCTCACCCAAGTCAGGGGCAAGCGTATCGGTGCTCTCGTATTTGACGGCCAGGACACGCTGGGCTGGCGTCTTGCCTCTCTTCTGCAGGCGGCCCGCAAGCTCATGATTCAGTGATAACAGTGCGCGGGCGAGAGACCGTTCGCCCCTAGACGGCTTGACTCGGCGGATTGCGTCCCAATAGCGAAGCGATTGCAACAGATTAAGAGTCGCCCTCTTCCTCTGTTTCACATCAATCCGAACTGGGGTTTCTGCCCTCACAGCCTCAAATATTCGTAGAGCCGCTTGGGTAACCGCCTGTGCCGACGTCTTACCGAGCTGTGGCAGGGAAGCAAGATCCCCGCTCTCCTGATATTTATACGCATCCCAAACGTTGTTTATTCCTGAAGCCTCCAACGGAGACACGCGGACCCGATCCGCTGATGAAGCCTTACGAAGAACTTCGAGATCCATCGACTTCATCGCTCTGACGATGTCCTGGGTGCGCACTCTTTCTGCTGCTGCGTGAGCTTTGCCAGATGCCTCCTTCACTAGGCTCTCCAGGTCGGCAACTACTGCGAGGCTTTCCCACGCCTTTGCCAGCGTCTCGCTGTCTAGTAATTCCAAAGAAAGGGAGTCACCACCAAGACATTCACTGAGGCCGAGGTTCGACTCGGTGAGGAGATCTATGTCCGTAGGCATCGACGCCAGATCGACCGCTAATCGATCAAGCAATGACTCAGTTTCATCAGCTAATTGGAATGCCTCGGAGATTCGATCGTGGGTCCGTTGACATTTCCCATTCGCTCTACATGCTCCAGCCTTGGTGAAACCTTGATTGACCGCTGATCGAACAGACCCAGCAAGGGCTACAACAGACTGAAGCGATCGCTCATCTGTCTCGGTCAGAGCAGCATCACGAAGTAATACCAATGACGCAACAAGCGTGTTGTCCTTGGCCTCCATCGCTGTGTCTGCCATCAGCGGTATGAGTTTCAGCGGAGCTTTGCTAATCGTCAACGATTTCGAGCACTCCACGAGTTGCGATACTCGTTCGTCAATGAACTCGCGCGCTGTCTTTCTCGTGGCTCGTATTTCTTCAACCCGACTCTGCCACGACCCCATTTGAACAAGGAATGCTTCGACATCCCTGTTCTCCTGCGCAAACTGCTCGGTCAAGCGTCGAGAGATACTCGCGAGGTCCAGTGGTCGGAATACTCGCCAAAACACGTGGAACTGAACCAGGCTTGATGCGGCGACATGCAACGAATCGCACCGACCTTTGTCGCAACAGTCTGCCAGCCAGAGTTTATGAGCCCGAGGAGCACATTTCGCTACTAGATCTTGGAGCATCTCAAGTACCGATCGTTCGATATCGGACAACGCTCCGACCCGAGTCAGCGGCATGTGAGCAGTGAGATCCAATAGATCCGCAGCAGCCGCCCGCCACTCATCAAGATCACCAAGAACCCCATCAAGGGCTTCCAACTCCAACACCGACTGCTCAGCAACCCGCTCCGCAGCAGCACGGAGTTCATCAAACATGCCGGACTCGTTCGCTGAGACAAATGAGCGGTATAGATAGCTAGTCGCAACATGCGCAGCACCGCAGTGGTATGGCTCTCGACAGAAGTGTTCATCCAGGAGCATGGCTGCGTTGGCTTGATGCTCGAGCACTGCTACTTGGAGCATCGCCTCTGCTGATGTCCTTTCTGACGGAGCGAGAGCTTCTGATCCACCAAAAGGCATGTGCGCGGAATCATGAAGCATCTTTCGAGCGACCTCACACAAACTGGTTAGATCAGTCAGTAACTGGGCCAGTTCATTTCGTTCCGACTTAGCCATCTCGGCAAGCTGATCTCTAAGCGCCAGCAGCTTCTCATCACTGTGAGTTGAACGAAATGATCTATACAGCTCCGTGAGCCGACTTGCCGCAGCATAAGCGGGCCGAAGCCTTATCCGATTTGAGGACCACGAGACATTTGATAACTGAGCTGACTCCGCAATGTCGTCCTTAAGTGTCTGGCGTTCCAGTGGCTCAAGAACTGCTGCAGCCTCGTCCCACAGCGAGCTTGAACCAGATAGCGGTAGGTGACCAGAGATACGTCGGACTTCGGTGGCGATACTGATCCAAGAGTTGATCTCATCGATTTCCGTGCCGAGTTGATGCCATTGGGCACGTCTCACCACGCTCTCCTTCGCCGATCCACCTCAGGAATAGAGTAGACCTTCAGCGCTCGTCGGCAATATGTCTGGTGTTCGCCTATCAAGGAGGGGGAACGATCCATGAAGCTGGAGGAGATCATTACGGGTCTGCGGCTTAGCGGAGTCATACCTCATGAGGTAGTGGAGATTCTGTTTGCACAAGCACACGGTAAGGACGCATTCGAAATTACCTATCGGACCGCTAGCGGTTCCCTCGGCCAACGGGTCCTATTTCGCCGTGATGAGGAACAGATCACAGTCTCAACCTCGGGTAGTCGCGGTTTTGATGCACCCGCATACGACTTCAAGATGGCAGCAGAAGCCCAACGTATCAAGCTCGCCGGACTGCATGACCCGATGCTCGCCGTGGCCACAAGCAATGTGCAGGCACTCCCTCACCAGATCCGTGCTGTCTACGATGAACTTCTACCCCGAAGTCCGCTGCGATTCCTGCTCGCCGACGATCCTGGGGCGGGTAAAACCATCATGGCAGGGCTCTTCATCAAGGAGCTGATTCTCCGAGAGGACGTTCACCGCTGCCTGGTGGTTGCTCCCGGCGGACTAGTAGAGCAGTGGCAAGACGAGCTGTTCTTCAAGTTTGGGCTGCGTTTTGAGATCCTGACCACGGAACGAGTGGACGCGAGCCTGACAAGCAACGTATTTGACCTGGGCAACCTGCTGATCGCCAGGATGGATCAAGTTGCACGAAATGACGACCTTCTAGCTCAGCTCCGAGACTCCCAGTGGGATCTGGTGGTAGTCGACGAAGCTCACCGCATGGGTGCTCACTACTTTGGCAACAAATTGGTGAAGACCAAACGATTCCAACTCGGAGAGCTGCTCGGTGACATAGCCCGGCACTTTCTACTTATGACTGCCACACCACACTCCGGCAAGGAGGAAGATTTTCAACTCTTCCTCAGCCTCCTAGACAAGGACCGCTTCGCAGGAAAGAACGTCAAGTCAGTTGACACAAGCGACATCATGCGCCGCATGACAAAGGAGAACCTGTTGACCTTCGAGGGAAACAGGCTCTTCCCTGAACGCATCGCTGAGTCAATTCCGTATGAGCTGACCGAGTTAGAGAATGACCTGTACGAGCAGGTCACCGACTATGTCCGAAATGGCATGAACCGAGCAGCCAAACTTCTCGACGGCAAGCGACGCAGCACTGTCGGATTCGCGCTAACTGTCCTTCAACGGAGGCTGGCATCCAGTCCAGAAGCAATTTATCGAAGCCTTCTCCGTCGAGCAGACCGTTTGGAGATGGCAAAACAAGGTATTCAGAACAGCACCTACCGAGCAGATCTCTTCGGAATTGATCCGAGCGAAATTGACGAAGAGGCATACTCGGCCGAACAGATTGAGGAATACGAAGAAGATGTCCTCGATG
This sequence comes from Microthrixaceae bacterium, assembly GCA_020439285.1. GTDB lineage: Bacteria > Actinomycetota > Acidimicrobiia > Acidimicrobiales > Microtrichaceae > JAGQSZ01. The sequence continues at coordinate 19,330 of JAGQSZ010000010.1, read as the reverse complement.
CCGCCACGGCTGCGGAAACCATCGCTGAATTAGAAGCTGAGATTGTCGAGCTAAAGACATTAGCCATGGCCGCAAAGGTGGTTCGCGATCGAGGCGATGACAAAAAATGGTCCGAGCTAAGCCTCATCCTTGAAGACAACGTCATTACGCCGGATAGGACTGGCAAGCCACGGAAGCTCATCATCTTCACCGAACATCGTGACACGCTGAACTATCTAACAGAACGTATTCAGAAGCTGATTAGGCACCCAAAGGCGGTCGTTTCCATCCACGGTGGAGTTCGACGCCACGACCGAAGGGCCATAACCGAAGAGTTCACCAAGAACCCTGAGTGCCGCATAATGCTCGCCACTGATGCAGCAGGAGAAGGACTCAATCTCCAGGCCGCACACCTGATGGTCAACTATGACCTCCCATGGAACCCCAACCGGATCGAGCAGCGCTTTGGTCGAATCCACCGCATCGGGCAGGAAGACGTATGCCGGCTTTGGAACCTCGTGGCATCCAATACCCGTGAAGGAGAAGTCTTCACAGCTCTCTTGAACAAGATCGAGGAGCAGCGAAAAGCATATGGAGGCAAGGTCTTTGATGTCCTCGGAACGGCATTTGCAGACACTCCGCTTAGAGAATTGCTCATAGAGGCCATTCGTTACGGCGACCAGCCTGAGGTTCGGGCCCGTATGCACGAGGTCATTGACAACAGCGTCTCTGAAGGGCTCGAGGAACTCCTGAACGAGCGCGCGCTAGCGAGCGAGAATTTTTCACAGACCGACCTCGCATCTCTGCGGGCTGCGACCGAGGAGGCCCAAGCTCGTCGGTTACAGCCGCATTACATCGAACTTGCCTTCAAAGAAGCCTTTACTCGCTTCGGTGGTCGCGTTATCAAGCGAGAGAAAGGGCGCTATGAACTCAGCGGCGTTCCAGCAGTATTGCGAAACGGTAGGTACGCCCCAATCGCGTCTCGTTACGACCGCGTTACCTTCGATCTAAACGCTGTTCAGCCAGACGGACTCGCACGGGCCGATCTTCTTGCACCTGGCCACCCACTTCATGACGCTGTCATGGAACAAGTGGTAACAACTCTTGCGGGGACCCTCAATCGGGGGACTGCACTCATTTCAAACAGCATTGAATCCCCACAAGTCCTGGTCGGCGTCATCAAAGAGGTCGTTGACGCCACTGATGCCTCAGTGGCGCGGAGGTTTGGATATGCATACGTCGCGGAAGATGGAACCGTTATTGAGGCGGGGCCGGCTCCATACCTTGACTTCTTCCCGGCACCCAGCAATTCGGATGTAGAGAACGCCAAGTCGCTGCCCTGGCTGCACGAAGCAGAATCAGCCGCGGTGAGTTGGATTATCGAGCACGAACTCCCGGACTACCTAAGTGAGATCCAACAGCGACGAATCACTGAACTAGAGAAACAACGAGTTCTAGTCAGCTCTCGGCTCAAAGACGAGAGCGAGAGGCTCATGAAAGAAGCAGTCGCTGCAGAGGAAATGGAACGCTTCGGCGAGAGGCCCAAGACCAAAGAGTCATCAAGCAGCCTCGCCAACAAAGCAGCCGCTCTCCAGGTTCGCCTGGACCTCCGCACCAAACTCATCGACCAGCAGGCAAACATGTCCACCAAGCCACCCGTCATCGTGACCGCAGCCCTTGTGCTGCCTGCAAGCAGCACGGCAGCGCTGGAACCAATCGGAGATGCAGCCAGAACGACCGAAAGCAAGGCCTTTGAGAAACGAGCACTCGACTATGTGCTTGCGAGCGAAAGAGCACTCGGGCGTGAAGCAAGAACACGAGCCGAACACAACAATCCGGGCTATCAGATGCTCTCAACTGATACAGCCACGGGTCGTACGTTCAGGATTTTGGTCAAGGCCCAGCCCATTGGGTCAACGGGATTCTGGGTAACGCACAACGAGGTTGTTACAGGCAAGAATGCTGCTCCAATGTTTCGCCTGGCGCTTGTTCAGGTCGATCCAGACTCACCCGATAACGACGAGGTTCGCTACCTCGACGACCCATTTTCCAACATAACAATTGGGACCTTCGAAGTGCCCGGTCAGGTTGTCGACTGGACCAAGACTTGGTCCAAGGGACGCAAACCGTTCTAGACCAGTGCTTTCGGTCCATCGAGCTAAGGCGCGCGCATTTGAGATGGCTAATCAACGAGATGCCCAACGCTCCGTTGACACGGCCCGAAATGAACGGTCCGAGTAATCCACCAACTCGATTTGTGGAGGTACCACAGTTAGGAACCGGGGCGAGTTCCCCAGAAGAGCTCAGCTATTGGAAGAGATGGCAGCTACCCATCAGTTGCAAATGGAGAGTACCCAACTCTAAAGACCAAAAAGAGCAATCAATACAACCGGCCATCGCGCTGTATTTCATCGGAGATTCTCCCGAAGACTCCCTACTCGGCCCACCATTTGATGAAGCAGATGGAGCCGACATGGCGAAACATGAGCAGGGATACGCTCACCTCTACTCAGTGGATTTCACCATCGACGCAAGTCAACGGGAGCTTTGCGAGTCAAGGTATGACTGAGTACTTCGTTGCTAACGCGCCTTGATGCAGGCACAAGAATCTGCGGTCACGCGACGGCAGTCATAAACCGCTCGAACCGTTCGGCGAGCAACTCTCGGTCGGGTCTAGCGATACGACGTTCGGGGACCCGGATCTTCTCTCGGTGCAGCTGCTTGATCGAGTGCTGGAGAGTTGGACCGTCAACCTCTTCAAGGAGATCGTGTCGGACCTCGATCCGATAATCGGGAGTTATTCCAACGAGCAGGTTGTCGAAAGTCGCATGATGCAGCTTGCACATGGCGATTCCATTGGTGACTTTCGGTTCACCACCTGCTGAATCCTCACGAATGTGGGCCGCATCGATTAGCTCACGGTGTCCCAGATTGCAGAATGCACACCTCGACCCATAGGCAAGCAGAACCTGTTCACGGAATACCCGCTGGTGCACCCGGTGACTACGCACCGACTCTAGATATCTACGGGAGAGCTCGACCTCGCCTTGTGATGCATACTCCCACGCCGTCTCCTCCTGTTCACTTGTCGTTACAACAAACTGATGAAGCTCGGGCTCCTCTGCAACGACATAGACGGGAAAGATCGGTTGGTATAGGCCCGGACGGAGTCCGACTAGGTAGATCAGCGGCAGGTGCAACTCCATGGCGACCCTGAGCGCACGATTGTCTGCTGCGTTTGGATTCGTACCCATCCACTTGTACCGCAACAGGCCATCGGGTCCAGGTTCGTCCTCGTAGGGACGCTGGTCCGGCCGATTTGAGTAGGTGGTCTGGATTGCGAGAGCAGCGTCGAGGATTGCGGGCTTTCGGATGCCTCGTTGGCTCCAAAGAGCGAGCCTTGTTCCCTCGAAATGGAAGTCCTGTAGTCGAGCGTGACTGATTCCATCGGGGGTTCTAAGCAACTCGGCGCGTAGCCAGGCCATAGCGCTCGACCGCACCCGCTCATCGAGATCAGCATCAAACACGCCGGACCCCTTGCGATCTCCCACCCATACGTGTCGCACGATAGTTCGGATCTACTTCACGAGTCACTGCATGAAGCAATGTCAGACGGGGCGACGTGTCATGCACCGAACCTTCGTGCGGCATCACCACTCAATGGTTGGAGCAGTTGGAAGGTCACAGACATCGGCTTCGATCCATGGTGACTGACCGGCTCAACCAGTCCGCAATACTCGAAGGCAACATCGCTCTTCTTGGCTCTCACGAACAGATGGATGCGGACGCCGTTGCCCGGCGAGTCCAGCACCTCTCGCCCCTTCTTCGATTCCGGACCGACGCTGTTCTGACTGGCCCACACGAACTGGGAGGGCGACTCGAAGTGATCGACATAATCACTGCCGTACTGCATTGCGCTGCTCTTGTTCAGAGTCACAAACAACACCGCATCCTCACCAAGTGAGACGTGGCCAAGATTCCACTTCGCCTGGTTGAACTCGAGTCCGAACATAATCGAGACCTGATCTCGCTTGAAGCGCTGACCTATCAGATGAGCATTCATCTCGTCCGGGTATCGGTCCAAGCGATACGCCGGATCGACCTCGACTTCTTCATCCGGACCATCGACGTCATCCTCCTCAACCGCACCAGCACTTCCCCCGAGCAGATACCCGGCCAGTCGCCAATCGACGATCTCGCCGACCATCTGGTCGAAGGTCTCGCCCGACGCTTCATCGACCGAGAAGTTCGGCGTGAACCGGTCGCCATCCAGGTCGAACAAGGCAGGGCCTTCGCCCTTTGGCTTCGCCAGGTGGACCAGCGGATTCTTGCGCCAGAAGTTCCGCCACTCATTCATGGGCACGACCGTCGGGTCTGGAATGGACTTGCTGCGTACGTCCAGCACAAGCCTCGGATCCCCCGACACCAACCGGTGCGAACGAGCAGACACTGCATCGACAGTCGTTCCGGTCCGCAGTGTTCCATCCGCGATCAGCGCTCGAAGAGTCACCAGTTTGTAGGACTTGGAGATCGACTCGGTCTCAATCGAGAGCAATAGCGATCCATGCGCGTCGACGACCGCCTGTTCCTCATCGGAGAGCAGGCCCAGATCGGCGAGCATGGAGAACCATCCACCGTGGCTCGCTCGGGCGACGGCCGGGTCGAATCCAGCCGCGTGCACCTGCACAGCGCTCGGCCGGAAACCTGTTTCGTCCACTATCTCCAAGCAGTAGCTCGCGAGTGCTCCGATCTTGGTCTGCCGGCGTGCAGCGACGAGGCGTTGGAACAGGTCGACCAGTTCCAGATCGAAGTTGACCGAACACCCAGCAGGCAGATCGAACTCACCTCGTTGGACCGCTCTCACAACGTCTGTCTGGCTCAGTGTGCGGTTGGATGACAGACCCGCCAGGACTCTTGGTGCGATCAGGAAACTCGAGTGATTGCCGACGAAGTCCACCACGGTCAAGTGGTCCTTGCCGTCGCTGAGTCGCAACCCACGACCGAGCTGTTGCAAGAAGATCACCGGCGAACCCGTCGGCCGGAGCATCATCACCGAGTCGATCTCGGGAATGTCCACGCCCTCGTTGAAGACATCGACGGTGAACACGACTTGGATCTCTCCGGTGCGCAACCCCTTGATCGCATCGACTCGTGAATAGGAATCCGGACCACTGTGCACCGCTACCGATCGCACTCCGGCAGCGTTGAAGTACTCGGCCATGAAATCGGCGTGAGTGATCGACACACAGAACGCCAAGGTGCGGTTGTTGCATCGCGTGCGCCACAGGTCCAAAGAGTGCTGGGCTCGCGCCCGGGTCTCGACCGCTTCGGTGAGCGCTTGGGGATCGAACCTGCCGCTGCGCCACGGGATCGGTTCGTAGTCGACCACGTCGGCGACACCCCAGTACTGGAAGGGCACCAGTTCGGACCTGTTGATCCCTTCGACGAGTCCCCGCTCGAAGACCAGGTTGTCGCCGCACAGGGCGAGTAGATCGGCGCCGTCCATGCGCTCGGGTGTGGCGGTCAGACCCAACAGGAACCGGGGAGTGAAGTGATCGACGGTCCGCCGGTAGCTGGGAGCAGCGGCGTGGTGGAACTCGTCGATGACGATGTAGTCGAACTCATCGGGGTCGAACAGGTCGAGCCGACGTGAGATCGTCTGGATGGACGCGAACACGACATCGGCATCCGGTTGTTTCTCAGATCCGTTGTAGAGCCCGAGTTCGAGCGAAGGCGCCACCTGCCGGTAGACGTCACGGCTCTGGGTGAGGATCTCCTCGCGGTGGGCGATGAACAGTATGCGGCCGCGCGCTCCCGCGGGAGCGTCTGGGGCCGAGTCGCGCGCTCCCATGGGAGCATCTGAGTCGATGAATGCTGTCGAGTCGAAAGCTGCGAGCCAGGTCTTGCCGAGTCCGGTGGCCATCACGACCAGTCCGGCGTTGTGTCCCGCGTTCCGGGTGGCCTTCAACGCTTCGAGTCCCTCGAGTTGCAGAGGGCGCGGTGCCACCGGTGCTGCCGGTTCCTCCAACTCGATGTCGACTTCGACCGGGCGATCCTCACGGGCGAGAGCCACTCGCCACTGGTTGCGGTAGCTGCGCAGGAATTCGTGGTTGAGGGGTCGGCTGCGAGGATCGCTCCACAATCGGTCGAAGCTCGCCACCAGCGGTTGGACGCTGTCGACCCCGAGTGACCATTCGACTCCCCCGTCGATTCCCGAGCGAGACAGGTTGTTGGAACCCACGAACCCGAGCGCTGCGTTGGTCCGGCTCGAATGGAACAGATATGCCTTGGGGTGGAACGAGGTGAGCGGATCGGAGAACACCCGGATCGCCAGACTCCCTGTCGAGTCGTGATGTGATTCACGCAGATCCAACAGCAGTGCCAACGCATCGGCGTCGGTGATATGCAGGTAGTCGGTTGTGAGAACCCTGGCGACAGCACCGCGTTCGAGTGCTTCGTCCAAGCGTTCACGAATCAGACCGAGCCCGGATTTCATGATGAAGCTGACGAGCAGGTCGACACGGTCGAAACCCGGGTCACGCAGAGCGTCATCTAGTTCGTGGCGCATCATGCGGGGACCGAGCGAATCGACCAACAGCAGTTCTCGCTGGGTGCCCGACGTGGGTTCCCCGGCCGGTTGTCTGGCGGTGTCGCTCGGAGGCGCCATGTAGTTGCCCCGCTCGGGGATCACATGGCGAACACCTCCCCGCGGGTCCTCCATGTCACCGTGATGGCGTGGGATCATGTGGATGTGCAGGTGATCGACGGTCTGTCCGGCGGCCGAACCGGCATTGAACCCGACGTTGTAGCCGTCCGGTGCGTAACGCTCATCGAGGATCGTGCGGACCTGGTCCACGAGTGCCATCAAGTCGGCTTGTTCGTCGGGAGCGGCGTCCCACCAAGTGGGGATCTCACGTCGGGAGATGACGAGCGCGTGGCCTTCGGTTACGGGGAACCGGTCAAGGATCGCGAAGCCGGATCTGTTGGACGCTATCCACTCGGTTGGTGGTATCTCGGAGAACACCGACATGTCAGCGCCGCGGCTCGTGGGGCTCAGTCCAACACGGCGTAGGTGACGCCGAGCAGGTCGTAGGTGGCGATGGCACGACGATCACGGGTGATGAGCGTTCGGCCGTTGGCACGGGCCGCTTCCCCGACCAGAGCGTCGTAGACCATTCCTCCGACCATACCTGCTGTGCCGAGTCGTTCGAGGAGTGATCGTTGTTGTTTGGCGTTGAGCCAACACGGTTCTGGGAACGCGTCCGAGAGCGCTTCGAACGCGTCGGAGGGTGGCACCCGAAGTGATCCGGGCATGCGGGTCAACACCGAGAACGTCTCGAACGCCGCGTGGCCGGCCAAGGCGAGTCGTTTGCCGCTCAGTTCCTTCACACACCGGTCGTGTGCCGAGTGGGCTGCATCGAGAAATGCGACGGCGACGCTCGTGTCGACAGCGAAACTGGCGGTCGATTCAGCGCTGGTCGGCATCACGGAGTCGCTGGACTTCCAGGTCACTCAACACCTGGCCGGTGGCCGGAAAGTACGGTCTGCCGTCCTTGGTGCGGGCCAGTCGACGCTGGGGGCCAGCCACCCGTTCCAGACGGATGCTGTCGCCCTCAACATCGATGTTGAGTTCGGTGTCAGCGGTCAGGTCGAGACGGTCCCTGATCTCCTTGGGGATCACCACTCGACCGGCCCGATCGATCGTTACCACCATGGATGCCATTCTACCATCTGCCTGTTCTCACCGCTCGATGCAGTGCAGGTGTCGAGCCCGGTCAACTGCCGTCGCATCTTCGGCGCCCGTCGATGTGGCTTCGACGCGCGCTGTCAGAGTGGGAGGCTGAGCCGCAGCCGTCGCGCTGCCCATGATTCTCCTGACCCCTGGCTGCCCGGAGGGCCCCCATACAGGTTGAGAGTAAGACCCCCTATACGCGCTACACGCGGCGGCAACTAGAAATCCCACCTACCTCAACTGCGATAGCGATCGCTCAAGAATCTCTGGGACCACGCTGAAATCGGGATTGTGTAAGTCGACATCGACCAGCAACGGCTCGCCTATCGGGCCCACAGCGGCGGGTCGACATCGACCCGGTCTAGTGGCGACGCAACCTTGCCGAATCGACCGTCGTCGTTGGTCCAACTGTTGTGCGCGTCGGTGATTTCGTCACGGGTGCGGGCGACGTAGTTCCACCACATGATGAGTTCGTCCTCGAGTGGAACTCCTCCGAAGAGCATCATGCGGGTCGCTTCGGTGGCTGTGAGGGCGAATTCATCGCGGCCAATCCCCAGGTACCCGAGCTTGCCCGGCGTCAGGGTCGTCCCGTCGATGGTGACTGCGCCGTCCGCTAGAGCGACCGCGTACTCGTAATCCGCTCTGAGCGGAACGACCGATTCGCCGGGTCGCAGATCGAGTTCGGCACCCGAGTGGTCGGTGTCTCGACGCGCCGGCGAGCTGACGTCGCCGACGCTGCCGATGATCACGGTTGCGGTGCCGTTGGCGAGGTCCAATTGGGGAAGGTCGCTGTGATGCTCGAAAGCCGGTTCGCCGTTGCGGGTCGAATCGGGTTGAGCAACCCAGAACTGGATGCCGTGCAGATCGCCGGCGTAGATGCCACGGGTCTCCTCGGAATGGGAGACGCCGTGTCCGGCGGTCATCAAGTTGAGCTGACCGGGCCGGATGAGTTGTTCGAAACCCATGCTGTCACGGTGCACAACGGATCCCTCGAAGAGCCAAGTGACGGTCTGCAGACCGATGTGGGGATGAGGGCCGACGTCGAGCCCGACCGTTTCGGTCACGGGCGCTGGGCCCATGTGATCGACGAAACACCACGCACCGACAGTGCGCCGGGCGCGACGGGGAACCAGTCGGTTGACGCCCATCGCTCCCACCTGGGCAGCGTGACCCTCGGTTACCTCGAGTCGGCATTCCTCGGGATCGTCAGTCGCGTCCACGGCTTCCTCTCGCGCGTTGCATACCGGACCGCTCATGGGTCATCTCTATCACGGACGAACTGTGCCGTGACCGGCAGGTGACCGGTCATTGCGCGCCGTGCGCATTTCGTTTGCGCGATGCGTTATTGGTTTGTCAATGCGCTATATGTGCGTAAAGTCTGGGTGTGGACGCAGACAAGTTGCGTGAACTAGCTGACAAGGGCGAATCCCTTACGGTTGAGTTCAAACGGACACTAAATGACAAGGGGATTACAGAGGCATTGGTTTGTCTCGCCAATGCCTCTGGTGGACAGTTGCTGCTCGGAGTCGATGACAACGGGGAAATCGTTGGAACCCCACCGCTTCATGGAACAGCAACCGATCCAGATCGTTTAGCGGCGATGATCGCAAACAAGACCTCTCCTCCACTGCGGGTCAACGTTGAGGTGCTTGACAGCGATGGGAAGCACATCGTTGCAATCTCAGTGGAGTCCGCACGATCAGTAGTGTCAACAACCAGCGGTCTCTACCGTCGACGAGTAATTGACGTACACGGGAGACCGAATTGCGTTGGGCTTCTACCGCATGAGCAACTGGGACGCGCCGCAGCTATTGGCGCAGTCGACATCTCGGTCATACCACTCCCGGGTGCAACGACGAATGACCTAGATGCCAACGAACTAGCCGGCTTCCGAAGAATGGCAAGTGCACAGGGAGACAACGTCCTCGGATCGCTCTCGGACCTGGACCTGCTCAAAGCCTTGGGATTTGCTCTGCCCGGAGGCGAACTCGCGGTCGGCGCCGTGTTGTTGTTCGGCACCGAAAGCGCAATACAGCGCTTCGTGCCGACTCACGAGTCAGCGTTCCAAGTTCTAAACAGCCATGAGGTGAGCATCAACAGAATCGAGCGACGGCCTCTCCTCAGGACAATGCTGGATCTCACCGAGGCAATAGGGCCATACAACCCAGAGGAGGAGTTTCAGGACGGTTTCTTTAGGATTGGCTTGCCACGGTTTGCCGACACCACCCTCCGTGAATTAATCGCTAACGCACTCGTACATCGCGACTATTCACAATCTGGACAGATCCGCGTCAAGCTGGAAGATTCGGTCCTGGAGATCTCTAGCCCAGGCGGTTTCCCGAGCGGAATCACGATTGAGAATCTGCTCACTGCTCCACCAAATCCGCGCAATCCACGCTTGGCAGACGCATTCAAGCGCGCTGGCATCGTGGACAGGACGGGTAGAGGCATCAACAAGGTTTACTGGAGTCAGCTGGCAGTCGGTCGCTCTGCTCCCGACTACGGAAGATCCACATCCGATTGGGTAGTTGTACGCATACACCCGGGACCAGCTGACCGAGAGTTGGCCGCGTTTGTTGCAGCCCAACAACGTCAAGGTGAACCGATCTCGCTATCCACGCTGCAACTACTTCATGAGGTACGCCATGAGGGGCGGATTACAACTCATCGGGCGGCAGAGTTACTGCGAATTCGAAACGACGAGGCACGCGTAGTCCTTAATGACTTGGTGGGCAGGGGCCTTCTTGAGACCCGAGGGGAAGGGAAGGCTCGCACCTACCATCTATCCGCAGCAATGTACTCCTCCCTTGGACAACCTGATCAATACGTACGAACACGGGGTTTTGACAGCATCCAACAGGAGCAAATGATCATGACCTTTGTCCGCAACCACGACAAGATCACCAGAAGTGACGCCGCCAGGCTCTGTCAACTGTCCGGCGACCAAGCTTCACGGCTCCTCCGACGACTGGCTAAGGAAGGAAAGCTCGTAATGGAGGGGACACGAAGGTCTGCCCAATACCGGGAACCGTGATACTCGTCTGACAACTCAAGCAGCACGTCGCGTTGCACACCGCTCCACTCCAAGTCAGGCGCCATGGATCATCTCTATCACGAACGAACTGTGCCGTGACCGGCGGGTGACCGGGCACGGCACAGATTCAGCCCTTATGAATTGTCGACGCTTCTGGCGGTCCTGCGACCGGCGTCGAGTGTGGAGGATCAGCCCTAGGACTTGACCGCTGCGACCTCGAACTCAAGCGTGACCTTCTCACTCACGAGCATGCCACCGGCTTCGAGAACGGTGTTCCAGTTGACGCCCCAGTCCTTACGGTTGACCACGACGGAGCCTTCGAGACCTATACGGCTGTTGCCCCACGGGTCGACGACCGGACCAGATACCTCGAAGGGAACGGTGAGCGACTTGGTGACGCCGCGAACCGTGAGGTCACCGGTGACGTTGTAGTTCTCGTCGTCTACCTTCTCGACGCCGGTGGAGACGAAGGTGATGGTCGGGTAGTTCTCCAGATCGAGGAAGTCGCTCGACCGGATGTGGCCGTCACGATCGGCGTTGCGGGTGTCGATGCTGTCGGCCTTGATGGTGAGTGAAAGGTGCGAGTTGGTGGGATTCTCGGCATCGAAATAGCCGGTGCCCTCGAACTCGTTGAAGGTCCCACGGACCTTGGTGACCATGGCGTGGCGAGCAACGAACCCGATGCGGCTGTGACTCGGATCGATTCCGTAGTTGCCGGTGAGGGTTGCGGTTTCGTTGGACATTAGGGCTCCTTCAAGAAGTAGTTGATATATCTTCTAACCTGGTGTCGGGGGATCTATTCCAGATTTTTGGGAATTTTCGCCTTGTGCCTACTTTCCGCCGCCGTTCGCCGCCTTCTGCCGGCGACTTTTGTGGAGTTCGCGTTGCCCACCAACCGAAACTCCACAAAGTTCGGCGAGGGAGCGGGCAGCGCAACAAAGTTCGGCGAGGGAACGGGCAGGCGCAGCCCGTAGGCGCGACGCCCGCCGCCATACCGGTAGGTTCAAGCCATGGATCCCCTGGAACCGCCGAAGACGTCACGCGCACAACAAGAGGACTGGATGCGTTTGGCGATCGCTGAGGCCGAACGTGCGCTCGACCATGACGACGTCCCGATCGGCGCCATCGTCATTGCCGATCCCACCAGCAAGCCCCGGGTGATCGCCTCTCGCCACAACGAACGTGAGTTGACCGGCGACCCGACGGCACACGCCGAGGTGCTCGCGTTGCGGGATGCGTCGAGCGAACTGGGCCGCTGGCGACTCGATGACTGTCTACTCGTGGTGACCTTGGAGCCCTGCCCGATGTGTGGCGGTGCGCTGTGGGCGTCACGGATCGGAGGGCTGGTCTACGGGGCTCCCGACATGAAGGCAGGAGCGACTGGTTCGCTGTACAACTTGGGGGCAGACCCTCGTTTGAACCACGAGTTCGCGATCACTCACGGGGTCCTCGCTGATCGTTGCTCAGAGTTGCTCGTGTCCTTCTTCGCCCAGCGGCGTCAGACCCGCTAGATTCGCCGACGGAGAGTTGCCAGAGCGGACGAATGGGACGGTCTCGAAAACCGTTGTGGGCCTTGGTCCACCGTGGGTTCGAATCCCACACTCTCCGCCGTGTGATGTCGCGAGACATTGGAAACCCTCGAACCCTCAGGTTCGGGGGTTTCTTCGTTTTTGGCTGCGGGGTTTTCCGGTGGGCTGGTAGTTGCGGGTGGGGTCGAGGGTGAGGTGTCGTAGGAGTTCCCCTGTGGCAGCGTTGATTACGTGGATGTCGAGCTCTTCGACGAGTAGGAGGACGGGGGTTCGGGCGTGGGCTCGACCGATTCCGATGTGGTGGAGCCGCCCGTTGTGCCGGAGAGTGACTTTGCCGGTGTCATCGATGCGGTCGGTTCGCACACGGTGATGCGGCTCTGGTGTCTTGCCCGAAGGCATCGCTTTGGGTCGGGCTTCATAGACGGTTGCGGGTGTCGCCCGGTTCGGAAGAGACCGATGGGGTCGTTGGTGGTTGTAGATCCCGATGAATTCATCGAGTTGTGTTTGGAGTTCGGTGATCGTGGATGCTCGGGGTTGGCCAGTGAGCCATTTCTTGAGGGTCTGGTGGAACCGTTCGACTTTCCCGCATGTCGTGGGATGGTTCGGCGCAGAATTCTTCTGAACCACCCCGAGACGTGCGAGGAGTTTCTCGAATGCGTTACGTCCGCCTTTCCCGCCGGCGAAACGGGCTGTGTACACGAGACCGTTATCAGTCAGTGTTGACGCCGGAACCCCATGTTTGACGGTGTTTTCGGTGAACGTAGCGACCACGACTGGCCCGGTGACAGGCCGGTGCGCTGTGACTGAGAGTGCGTAACGGGAATGGTCATCGATCCAGGCGATGATCTCGATATCGGTGCCATCAGCGAGAGCCCAATGCGTGAAATCCGATTGCCAACACTCATTGGGTAGTTCGGCTTCGAAACGGATGTAGGAGCTCCTGGGTTTCTTCTTCGGTTCCGGGACCACCAGGCCAGCGGCTTTGAGGTGCCGCCAGATCGTCGCTGTCGACACCTTGATCTGGTGATGGTGTTCCAAGTGCCAGGCGATCGTCGCTGCGCCAGCATCGAGACCCTGTCGGGTCAGTGTCTCACGAATACCAACGATCAGATCGACAGTCTCAACAGCCAACGCGTTCGGTGACGACCTCGGCTTTCGTGAACGCGCCTCGAACGCTGTGTCGCCCTCCGCTCGGTAACGGGCAACGAGTTTGGAGACCCACCCCTTGGAAACGTTGTAGTCACGCGCGACCTCGGCCTGGGAACGCCCCTCGATAACGACAGCAGTAATGATCAACCGGTTCTTCGACACCCAGAACTATCGGACCGCCACAGTTTCCAATGACGCGCGACACCCGTTTCCTATGTCCTGAAACAACACACCACACTCTCCGCCGATCGGGTTCCCGGTACTTCCCCGCTAGATCAGGAAGTGCCGGGAACCTGTTGGTTCTCAACAGCTTGATGGCGGTAGTGAACCAGCAGGATGCGAGGGATCCGTCTGCTTCTGGGGCAGTTCCTCTTTGAGTTTGGGCGTTGCTCAGATCTGCTCCGCTCGGATAATCGACACCAATCCTCAGCCGCTTTCCGCTCAGTCAGCCCCGAGACGCTAAGCAGCAGCCCGATAGGCAGCATGGCCGCCACGAGGACCGACCGAGATGACCTCGATCGTGTCGGGAATAGTCTCGTTGGGAGCGAGGCGGTAGACGACCCGAAAGCGCTCCGGTCGGATACCCGGGACATCGAATCTGATCCGCAGACAGCCGGTCAGATCACCCGAAACGTGACGTTCTCCGAGCGCCTTGCCGACCTTGGCGTGGTTGGCAAGGTCCGTAATGGTCTGGAGCGGTACGTCTATCAGCGCCTCGTCGAACATTGCGAGAGCGCGAATGTCGTCGAGCACCTCGGGCAGAAGTACTCGGTGGTAGCTGCGGCGGCTCACCGCGTGGGGTTAGCGGTAGTCGGCAGGGTCACGATCCAATGCTCGAGCGGCATCATCGAAACTAAGGCGTGTCCCCGTATCCCGGTCGAGCCTGCGTCGAGTTTCGGCAGCATCGAGGCGGTTTTCTATGGCGGGGAGGATCTCGAGCCACAGATCCCAGCCGATGATCACACCCTGGGGGTTCCGGTGGCTCCCGAAAGTTACCGGCTCAGCGTCCACGCCATCGCGTTCGAATGCCGCGACGATCTGAGAGAGCTTCGCCCTCGCTTCGGTAGTCGGAAGCACGGTCCTTGGTCGAGTGATGGACATGGAAGAATAATACCTTAAATGTGTACGTATTTAAGTACGTAATGGAGGGCTCCTTGGGCCAGATCCCAAGTCCGAACAAACACTGGGGTCACGCCTCCAAAGGCGCGCACAGCGGCTCGCTCGAAAGAGCCCTGTCATCTATTCCCTGCTCCTGGGGTAGATAGCGAATACGGGCCCATTTCTCGAGGCACAACAATCAGGAGCAAATATGAGGTTCTTCACGGTCAAGCCGGTTCTCACGCTCAAGGGTCGTAAGTTCAAGGGACTTCGGGGTTGGTCCGGCAAGCCCACACATCCGCCGCTCACTGATATCCCCATTGGCGCCTACGTGTTGGGCGCTGTCTTCGATGTTCTGTCGTTGATCGGAGGCGAAGGCCACGCTTGGACCGAGATGCTGTGGCACGCAGGAACCTTCCTGTTCGCGGCCGGGGTGATCGTGTCGGTCCCCACTGCACTCACCGGTCTGGTCGACCGTCAGACTTCTTCGGAACCAGGCACGCAGGCGTGGAGGACGATCAACACTCACGCCGTGATGATGATCGTGGTGACTCTGGCGGCGATCGCGAACACGGCTTGGCGCTGGAGCATCTACAGCGACCGGGTCTACACACCTGTCGCGATCACTGTGTTGTCGGTGTTGATTGCGCTCGTTGTGGCGATAGGCGCGACCTTCGGCGGGAGCCTCGTGTTCGACTACGGGTTCAACGTCGAGACCGCTGGCGATCACCCGGTCTGGCACAAGTCCGAAACCGACGTTTTCCACGACGACTGAGGACTCCGTCCACCCTCAGCCCATAGGTCCCTCACTCGGAACAGTTCTGTTGGAGGCGGTAACTTCTGGTTTCCGACTCTGATGAGGAAACAGGCAACACATTGAGTGATCAGCCGATGGGCCAAGGTTGGTGGCTCGCTAGCGACAGTAAGTGGTACGCACCGGAACTTCATCCCGACGCGCGCCGACCCAGCGAACCTGATGTCGGACACGATGCGCTGACCCAGGAGGTACCCACTCCGTCCACAGGGCTATCCACAGGCTCCCCCACAGCTCAGGGACCAACAGGTCAGCCGCCGACGCCACCGCCGTTCAACCCGGTGTCGCCGAATCCGCCGACGATGATCAACCCGGTGCCGCCGGCTCCCCAGCCGGCGCCCGAAGGTGGACGCGACAAGACAGTCATCAAGATTGCCGGGGCTGCCGTGGTGATCGCATTCCTAGCCGGAATCCTCGTCGCCTATCTCGTCGGATCCTCCAACCGATCCGCGACTGATGACACGGCGATGACCTCGACCTCGTCAGAACTCACCTCCACCACGGAGTTGTCCACGTCGACGACCGAGTTATCAACAGAGTCATCCACAAGCACTTCGAGCACGTCTACACAACCGTCGACCACGGTCACTCCGCCGACGACTCTGGTACCACCGCCACCCACCACTGAGGTGGAACGAAAGCTGATGCCAGATGTGGTGTGCATGAACCTCCAGAAGGCCCAGAACGCGATCCAAGCCGCGGGAGTGTTCTATTCACGCAGCTTCGACGCGACGGGGGCCGGTCGACTCCAGATAATCGATTCAAACTGGATCGTCGTGTCCCAGGACCCGGCGCCGGGCTCCCCGATTGGCGAGGGCGAAGCGAATCTGGGTGTGGTGAAGACCGACGAACCCAACCCCTGTTGATTGAAGCCAGTCCCGATGACTTCGACCCAACTTTTGGTGGTGATCCTCGCATCCGCTGCGGGCGCGACGGTCAAGAGCGTGACCGGCATGGGCTACCCGGTGATCAGCGTCCCGTTGATCGCCCTGGTCGCGGGCGTGCCCGACGCCGTAGTGGTGGTCGCCATTCCCAACTTGGCTGCGAACGTCTACATGTGTTGGGAGAGCCGTGACGGCCGCGCAGAATCCCGTGACTTGGGCCGGTTGGTGGGTTGGGGGACGGTCGGCGCTGTCATCGGAACGATCGCGTTGGTCCGGTTGCCCAACGATCCTTTGATGGTGTTGCTCGCAGCGATGATCGTCGCTTTCGTCGTTCAGTTCCTGCGGAATCCGACGCTGCAACTTGATGCTTCGACCACCCACAAGTGGTCACCGGTCGCCGGTTTTATCGCAGGTTGCATGCAGGGTTCGATCGGCGTGTCAGGACCAGTGGTCGGAGCGTGGATGCACGGATACCGCCTGCCGATGCGCGCCTACATCCACTCGGTGACGTTCATCTTCGGTGTCACCGGTTTCGTGCAGTTGGTCATTTTGTTGGGGCAGGGACAGATGACGTCCGACCGGGCCGTCGCCATGGTGTGCGCCGGTGTCACCGTGTCAGTGGTGATCCCGATCGGGACGCGACTGCGGAGCCGGATAGCGGGAAACACGTTCAGCTATCTGGTGCTTGGAGTTCTGACGTTCTCTGCGGTGTCGCTGCTCGCCCAAGTGATCTTCTGATCGACTCCGGACAGCGCGACCTCACTCGGGTGCTGGAAGCTTCCCGTCGACGGCTTCGCCATAGAGCATCCGGGCGAACTCTTCGTAGTCGGGCCCGGCACGCAGGTGCTGTCCACCGTCGACTGGGACGATCGCACCGGTGATGTGTGCCGATTCGGGACCCGCGAGGAACCGCACGAGTGGGGCGACGTGTTCGACCTGACCGAAGCGGCTCAACGGCGATTCACGCAGGTAGCTCTGCCCGACGGAGGTGTCGGGGGTGACCATCGCGACCAGGTCGGTTTCGATGATCCCGGGGGCCACGGCGTTGACGCGAATTTCGGCGACGCCCATCTCATCGGCGGAGACCTTGACGAGCATGTCGACGCCTGCCTTGGCGACACAGTACGGACCCATCCACTTGTGGGTCAGGTTGCCGGCGAGTGACGAGATCGCAACGATGCTGCCGCCACGACCGCCGCGCATCATCGAAGCGGACGCGGCCTTGATCGTCAGGAACACGCCTGTCAGTGACACGCCGAGTACACGGTTCCATTCCTCGATCGGCATGACCGCAATCGGTCCGACGGTTCCGTCACCCGCGGCTGCGACACAGATGTCGAGCCCGGCTTCACCACCGGCTGTTTCGACTGCTGCCACGACGTCGGCCTCGTTACAGACGTCGCCTGCGAAAGTGTGTACCTCGGCACCGGCGACCGTTGAACGGATCGATTCCGCAGCCGCGTTCAACTTGTCTGCGGTGCGGCCCATCAAGGTGACCGTGGCACCATCGGCGGCTAGGGCCAGAGCGGACCCGAGACCGATTCCGCTACCTCCACCGGTGACAAGGGCACGCTTGCCCTTCAACACATCTGACATTCACTGACCCCTTCGTAAACGACTCGGTAGCCGTCATGACGACTGCCCCGGGTCACACTAGGCGTGTTCGGACCATGTCGGTGCGGTCTAGGTTCATTGGATGAGCAACGATCACACTCCGGCATCGAAGGAGCCCGCGGCTGGCCCAAAGGGTGCCGCTGCACGAGTGAGTGAAGTGCACGCCCAGGCTCGCCCGACATTTGTGTTGGCTGCGTTGTTCGCGTTGGCCGCGATGGTGGTCGCACCATTGGACAACAACACCGGGCTGTGGCTCCCGCTGCACCTGTTGATGGTCGGAACGTTCCTGAGCGCGATCCTCGGGGCGACACAACTGCTTGCGGTGACTTGGTCGTCGTCGCCCGCTCCGGCTCGACGGCTCGCCGATGCGCAACGCGTAGCACTTGTAATCGGAGTAATTGGTGTTGCAACCGGTCGGGAACTCGGATCGGATTCCTCTGCCGGTAAGGCACTCGTTGGGATCGGTGGAACCGGTGTCATCGTGGCGCTGGTGTTGTTGATCGTCAGCCTCGTCAAGATCCGCAAGGGTGCCGTCACAGACAGGTACGTGCCGGCGATCTGGGGATACGTGGCCGCTGCGTGTTTCGGGATCGTCGGTGTTTCGCTCGGAGCGGTGATCGCATCGGGCGGGTTGGTCGATGACTACAACACGATCCGTGGGATACACCTGACGGCCAACGCGTTGGGGCTCGTCGGGATTGTGATCCTGTCGACCCTGCCGTACTTCTTGGCGACCCAGGCCCGGATGAAGATGGCGAAGGTCGCTACCGCTCAGCGGATCTCGATCGCGATCGCCGGTGCAGCAGTTGCGACGGCGGTGTCGCTGGTGGGTTGGCTGATCGGATCCAACGTCACAGCTGCCGTTGGCACCTGGGCGTATGCAGCGGTGTTGGTGGGATCGATCTGGTTGTTCCCCAGAGTCGGCCGCAAACAACTCGACTGGGCCGGCCCACGGCTGTTGCAACTAGCGAGCGGATACCTGTGGTGGATCGTCGCGCTGATCCTGTTGGGCTGCTCGGCCCTGTGGGACAAACCGACTCTGCAACACGTGTTGGTGTTGATGGCGGTCGGCGGGTTCGCCCAGATCGTCTCGTCCTCGCTCAACTACTTCGCACCGGTGATCACAGCCGGTAAACGCAAGCCTGGCGAGGGTCTGCGGTTGACGAGATCGTGGGCGAGCCTGATCGGCGGCAACATCGCTGCGCTCGGCGTGGCGATCGCGTTCGAACCCATGGCGGTCATCGGTGTCGTCATCTGGGTGGGCGACATGATCTACCGGTTCGTGTTGTTAATGCGATTCAGTCGCGAAACCAACGCGTCCGAAGCCGCATAGGGGCGGCCGCTGATTGTGGCGAGTTCAGATCGTGAGCGCGCCGGAGATGACCAGTCCGGCTGCTAGTCCGCCGATCACGATCCGGTACCAACCGAAGATCGACAGGTCGTTGCGCTGCAGATACGAGATCATCCACTTGATCGCTATAACGGCCGAGATGAACG
>JAGQSZ010000107.1 GCA_020439285.1 Microthrixaceae bacterium | reverse complement strand
ACGAGGTTGTCGAGGTCGCTCCCCTCGATGGTCTTGATCCCGGCGGGTTCGCCAGTCAGTCACTGCGGCGGTTCGGTAACCGCGCGCTCGGACACACCTGTATCCAGGTGGGGACCGACGGGTCGAAGAAGCTGCCGCAGCGGCTCTTACCGGTCATGGACATTCGCAGCGACCATGGCCTCGACGTCACACGCTTCGCGACTGTGATCGCCATCTGGCTCGCCGCAGTCAACGGTACAGAGATCACGGGCATCGCTCTTCCCTGTGTCGATGATCCTGCCGGTTCAATCATTCGCAACACAATGACTACCGGAGCTGCGACTCGGGAGCAGATCACCGAGGTCCTCTTCGAGGTGTTCGGCGAGAGGATCAACCGACACCTCGACCTGATCGTCGAGTCCTACGAGCGTGTTGCCTCACATGGCATCCAGGCTTTGGAGCAACGGCCATGACCCTGCACTACGCGACGACCATCGGCGGGCCTTTCGAGTCGCTCGATGAGGAGTCGACGCGGGCGTTCATCCGAACCCACCTCGGCCAACTCGATCTTGATAATCGCAGTCTGTGTCTGGTGATTCCTGACGCGACACGGAGTTGCCCGCTGCCGCTTCTGCTCAGCGCGATCATCGACGCTGTCGGATCACGGGTCAGCACCTGTCGTGCCGTGGTTGCCCTTGGCACACATGCGCCGATGTCCCCCGAGGCCATGGCTTTGTTGACTGGCGGCGTTCCGATCGAGGTGGTCAACCACCAATGGTGGGACGACATGACGTTCGCTCATGTCGGCGTGTTGGATGCAGCAACAGTCGGTTCGCTCTCGGGCGGAATGTTGGAACAGTCGGTGGACGTTCGAGTCAATCGCATGGTGATCGACTCTGATGTGACCTTGATCGTCGGTCCGGTCCTGCCCCACGAGGTCGTCGGGTTCTCGGGCGGTGAGAAGTACCTGTTTCCCGGGCTGTCGGGTCAGGAGTTGATTGATCTGACTCACTGGTTGGGTGCTTTGATCACCAGTCGTGAGATGATCGGCCGACCCGGAGTAACACCGGTGCGGGCATTGATCCACGCCGCCGCTGACCTTGTTCATACCGAACGTCACGCGCTGTGCGCGGTGGTCGATCACAACTCCGGGGGCCTCGAATCACTGTCATTCGGCGATCCAGTGTCCGCTTGGGTTGCTGCGGCAGACATTGCTGCTCAGTCTCATGTGAAGTACCTGGACCGACCCGTGACCAAGGTGCTGAGCATCGTCTCGAATCGTTACGACGACATGTGGACTGGCGCCAAGGGTTTCTACAAGGTCGAACCGATCGTGGCAGACGGTGGCGAGGTTGTTCTCTATGCCCCGCACATCACCCAGATCTCGGCGATGCACCCGGTCATCTCAGAGATCGGCTACCACTGCCGCGACTATTTCGTTGCGAACTGGGATCGCTACGAGTCGTACCCGTGGGGTGACCTGGCACACTCCACCCATCTGTTCGGGGCAGGCACTTTCGACCCGGTCAATGGTGAACGTCAACGGGTGCAGGTGACCTTGGCCACCAGCATCCCGGAGGCAGATGTACGTGCAGTGAACCTCGGGTATATGGATCCAGCACTCGTCGATGTGGCGGCTTGGGAGTCGGATCCCGAAGCACTAGTGGTGCACGACGCAGGTGAGGTCCTGTACCGGCTCCGCGAGTCCTGATCGGGGTTGCCTATCAGGGTCGATGTCTAGGGGGCCACGGCGTTTAGAACGATCGCAGCATCGCGCTTTGGGAGACCGTCGCGACGTGGGTTCCGTCTTCGCTCCACAGTGCCAACACCCCGTTGGCCAAGCCGTTGCCGATGAACGTCGCGGTGGAATCGATACCTATCCACTCACCGAACACCGGGGCATGGACGTGAATATCCATCTGCAGCGACACACTCCCGATCGGCTCATCACCATCGGCTAGGGCAACCGTCAACGCTGAACCGAGCGCGTCGCCAGGGATCGGCAACAACGCCGGTTCCCACGCCTGCCCGGCTGGTGCAGGCGGACTGGTGAACTTGAACCACACCGCGATCCGGGGCAACGGGCCCGAGTTTCCGATGCCAACATCGGGCAACGAGTTGTGATGCCATTCGGTGTTGTCGAGGAACCCCAGAGGGAACGTCGAATCGGGCACGCCCGCCGGAACCGCATCAGTTGCCGGAACCCGTGAAAGTTCATCGGGCCGCGGCATGGGGGTCAGTTTGGGGCCCTCCATGGTCGGGTCGGTGAACACCGCCGTGACCACCACATTGGTCTGTGTTTCGGTGGCGTTCTGGTCACGCAGCAGTGCCACGACCTGGGCTCCACGACGTCCGCTGCGCAACACGTTGACCTCGACTGTCACCGGTCCACATGCGACCGGCATGCAGAACGTTCCGCTAGCGGAGGACAGTGTCAGGTCGTCTCGATCGAGCACCGCTGCCGCTGATCGCAGCGCGGCTGCCATCACAACCCCACCTTGGGCATAGAACAATCCCCACGCGTCGGTGATCACACAGTGGGCAACGGTCGGATCAGCCGGATCGGTCACCGGGGTGGTGTCGGTGAAGATGTTCGGGGATGTCATCGTGGAGCACTCCTCGGTCAACATGGCGGACCCAACGAGAGAGCCAACATACCCGCAGCGGAATCAGTACGCTCAACGTTGGTGAGACTCGACGACGTAAACGCTGGAGATATCGAGGTACGACGAGGCGGCGGTTCCAAGGCCGCCATTGGAGGTGGACTCGGGCTTGGTGGTCTGTTGTTGTTGCTGGTGATCAACATGATCGCCGGCGGCGGAGGCAACGCTTCAGACATCGGACAGGTTCTCAACGGTCTGCAACAAGGAGACGGTGTATCGGTCGAAGGTGAGACCGTCAGGGGTGACACTCTCGAAGGCCAGGAGTTGTTCGCCGGCAAGATGATGACCCTGCTCGGCGCCTATTGGGGCGATGAGGCCAAGGCGATGGACATCAAGTTCGTCGAGCCCGGCTTCGTCGTGTTCGACAGTCCGACCCAGACCGGCGGATGCGGGGTCGGGCAACCCGAGGCCGGGCCTTTCTACTGTCCGGGCGATCAGAAGATCTACATCGACTTCGGTTTCTACAGCCAACTCGAATCACAGCTCGGTTTCGATGGCGATTTCGCTATGGCCTATGTGATCGCCCACGAGTACGGCCACCACATACAGAACCTCTTGGGTGTGATGGATCGACGCGGAGGCGGGAACGCTCAATCGGTTCGTGTCGAGTTGCAGGCAGACTGCTTCGCAGGAGCGTGGGCGAGTTCAGCCAAGGCTGATGGGCGCTTGGAAGCGGGCGACTTCGACGAGGCGATTCGGGCGGCCAACGCTGTGGGCGACGATGCGATCAGCGGTGGGCGCGCGGGTCGAGACACATTCACCCACGGGTCCTCTGCCGAGCGCGAGAAGTGGTTCCGACAGGGTTTCGATTCTGGTGATCCGAGCAGTTGCCGCACCGGAGCCTGACCGGATCGACCGCTATCTCAATCGACCAAACAGCCCAGACCGCTGAGCGTTCACCAGTTGCGTAGGTCGACGGGCCACGTGTCGATGACTTCAGCATCCAAGGGAACTGTTCCGTCGGTATTGCGGCTCTCGATGACGTGAACTCGTTCGTGCATGGCCATCGTCGGATCGATGTGGGACGGGACCATGTGGATTCGATCCCCGACGCTCACATTGTGGCCAACACCTGGAACGAAGGTGACGTGTTCATCTGAGGTGAAGAACATGGTGTGGCCAATGATCGTTGGCTCCCCGTGGTCCATTCCGAACGCCTTCAGGCCGGCGTCCCCAACGGCGTATCCGTCGGATCGGTTCACAGAGATAACCGTCGCCAACACGGTGGCCGACTGCCGGAACGGGAGATCGAGAGCGGAATACGAGGTGTCCATCAACAGGAAGGACCCGGCTTGGACCTCATCCGCCCAGTGGTGCAGGTCGAACGTGCCGGTTCCCCCGGCCGACGCGATCCCGCCGCCAACGGCTTCGTGAGCCGCTCGCAGAAGTTCCATCGACGCCGCAACCTGCTCGACCCGGAATGCCCTGTCGGTGTTGCCGACGACATGTCCTTCGTATCCCATCACGCCGCGGACAGACAGCCCGGCTTGGCGGGCGGACTCGGCCAAGGCTCCGGTTTCACCGGGAGCGATCCCACAGCGGGGCATCCCGACATTGACGTCGATCAGCACCTCGAGTGGCCCGTTCCCGGCAGCCACTCGGGCTACCCCCAACGTCTCGGGTGAATCGATCGCGATGGTCAACCGTGCGTTCGACTCCCTCGCCAGGTTGACACTTCGTTCCAACGCGCCGATGTCGAGGGTCTCATTGGCCAACAGAACGTCGTGTCCGAGGCCCGCCCGGATCAGGCCGTCCACTTCCCGCAGAGTCGCGGCGCAAAACGAATTACTGCCGCTGCGGCCGGCCGCGTATGCCGCCAGCGCTGTGGACTTGTGGGCCTTGACGTGCGCACGCAAGGACTGACCCGGTCGCACCGCTGCCATCGAGTCAATGTTGTGATCAAGAGTCGCCAGGTCGACTACCAACGCCGGTGTCGACAGTTCCGCCACTCGCATCTACTGATCGTACGCTGGTATGCACCGGTCGATCTCGACCCAGCGGTTTCCTCGGTCAAGGTCAACGCGGGATGATTGGTGGACCATGACCACCCACCCGACAGGCCAGGCTGGCTCCGCTGACATCGCTCAACAGGCAAGGATGGACCTACTGCTCGCCGAGTTCCCGTTGGTCAATGATCACCCTGACGTGGCAGGTCTGCTCCGAAGCCCTGCAGGTTTGGCTGTGATCGGAGCAGCGCTGGCCGAACCGTTCAGAAATGCTGGTGTCACAGTCGTCTGCGCGCCCGAAGCCAGGGGTCCGATCCTGGGGGCTCTTGTCGCAGTCGAGTTGGGCGTCGGACTGGTTCTTGTTCGCAAGGCGCCACGGAACCACCCCGGAGCGGATCGTCACTACGTGGTTGGACCAACCTGGAGAGGTACGAACGAGGAGTTCCAAGCTCGTTCGGATGACCTGAGTTCCGATGACCGGGTGTTGGCTGTCGACGATTGGATCACCACGGGTAGCACGCTGCGCGCCATCTGCACTTATGTCGACTCAGCCGGGGCCGAGTACGCAGGAGCGACCGTGCTGGTCGACAAGACATCCGACGCTGTTCGTGCGGAGTTGGGGGTTCAGTCGCTATTGGATTTCGAGGCGATCATGGGACGTGGGTAGGAACGTCACAATCGTGACATTCGGGTTCCAGCGTCGCGTGGGTGACCCCGAAGGTCTCCGCCAATTGTTGTCGTGCCACGTTCATCGATTGTTGGGCAGCGTGCAGATCGACTCCGTCGTCCATCAACAGGTGAGCTGTTAGAGCGACCGTCTGGGAGTCGACGGACCAGACGTGCAAGTGGTGCGCTGCACGCACCCCCTCGACGGACTCCAGCAGGTCTGTTATCTCGTCGAGATCGACGCCTGGGGGTGTCGATTCGAGAAGCACCTCGACAGTGTCCTTGAGCAGGTTCCACACGCCGATCAGCACCAGTACCGAGA
Organism: Microthrixaceae bacterium; assembly: GCA_020439285.1. GTDB lineage: Bacteria > Actinomycetota > Acidimicrobiia > Acidimicrobiales > Microtrichaceae > JAGQSZ01. The sequence goes on along the minus strand of JAGQSZ010000107.1, from coordinate 2,966 downwards.
TCAGGATCGACACCGCAGGGTCGGTCCACGCCGCGTCGAAGAAGTGAACCGCGAGTCCAGCGACCGCGACTCCAACTGACCCCAGCGCGTCCGACAGCAGGTGCCAGAACGCTGCCCGGATGTTGAGGTTCGTTCCGCCGGTTCGGCTCAACAGCCAAGCGCTTCCGCCGTTGACGATCAGTCCCAACAGACCGATTATGACCAGGGGCGCCGCTCGCAACTCGTGCGGTTGACCGAAGCGGCCGATGGCTTCGATGATCACCCATCCGGTGAGCGCGAACAGGACGACTCCGTTCAGCAGCGCTGCGAGGATCTCGGCCCTGGCGAGCCCGTAGGTCCGCTGCGCTGTCGCCGGACGAGTCGCGAGCACCTGGCCGACCAGGGCGACGCACAGTGCCACGACATCGCTCGCGTTGTGCAACGAGTCTGCGAGGAGAGCCAACGATCCGAGAGCCAGGCCAATTACGACTTGAACGATCAGAAGTAGACCATTGGCACCCGTTGATATGACCAGTGCTCGACGTTGCGAGATGCTGCCCTCACCGTTGCTTGTAAGGCCGCCGAGTCCGTGGACATGGGAGTGCGAGTGCGAGTGCCCGCGCGAATGGCCATGCGAGTGGGAGTGGGAGTGGTTCGACTTGTCACCCATCGCTAATCCTCAATCCCCTGAATCCTCGTCGGCGACCTCACACCCGGAGGGCGGAGCGAGCACCATCGAGCAGAGGTCGGTGAGCGCATGGCGAAGTCTCGGATCGCTCAGTTCGTAGAGATGTCGCCGTCCCTGAGTAGATGAAGTCACCAAGCCGCATCCCCTCAGACAGGCAAGGTGATTCGAGATATTGGGTCGCGACGCGCCCAGCCGATCCGCCAGGTCTGATGGGTACGCGGGTCCGTCCAATAACGAGACCAGGATCCGCCTGCGCGTGTCATCCGCCAGAGCTGTCCCGACTCTTGCGAGTGCTGAGAGTTCGGGGTCCTCTACAGCGGAGCCGCCATGTGCGACGGAGTGTCTCATCTTGACCGCGCCTGTCCTGGCCATACTCTGATAGTTCAGTGTTCGCTGAACAATGTCAAGTGGTTTCCGATGGACATGACCGATGACCATCGAATCCATGTGGCAGTTGACGCCCAGTCATCTTCGGCCCATCACCCTCGGGGCTACTGTCTCTGAAACAGCAAGTACCTCTGGGTCCCAAGGAGAGCGAAATGGGAATGCACGGTAGAACCTTCAAGCTTGCAGTAATTGCGTTGGCAACAACATCGCTTCTGGGACTCAGTTGTTCGAACAAGGACGATGCCAAGATCACAGCCTCGACTCCGACGACCGCCAAGGGCTCAACTGATTCAGCCGATTCGTCGTCGTCGACCGCCTCAACTACTGCCAAAGACTCCGACAACAACCCTTGGCATGCCGACGCTCAGTCTTTCCGTGGCCAAGACGGAACCGAACACGAGATCAACTGCCCGGCCGACGGATCCGCCGACACCGTCTGGGGAGCAGGCGTCTACACCGACGACTCATCAGTGTGCACGGCTGCGGTCCAGTCAGGACTCATTACTTTCGAAAAGGGTGGGGACGTAACGATCCTGATTGGCCCCGGCAAGAACTCCTTTGATGGAGGTATCGCTAACGGAGTCGAGTCCCAGAGCTATGGCAACTGGGAAGGCAGTTTCACATTCCCTGATGCACCTCCGGGAAGCGTCGAATTCACAACCAGCGCAGCAACCTGGAAAGAGACTCTTTCCAGCAAGGCAAGCGAGTTGGGCGCCAAGGTCACCGTCACCTGCTCGAGCAACGGAAGAGCCGGCTCGGTTTGGGGAAGCGGCCCATTCACCACGGATTCATCAGTGTGCACAGCAGCCGTCTTCGCAGGTTTGATCACCTTCAAGGACGGTGGCCAGGTAGTCGCGGAAATCGGACCGGGTCAGAGTTCGTTCAACGGTTCGACCAAGAACGGGGTGACGACCTCAGAGTACGGCTCCTATGACAGCTCCTTCACCTTCCCGGCGGACCTCAACAGCGACTGACGCTACGGCGCGGCAGAGCTACCGAGCTTCGAAGCTACGAATCGACCGCTCCGAAGAAGTGATCCTCGATCACATCGCGGGTCACTTCTGAGGGCGGTCCGGACAGAACAACCCTGCCTCGGTCGATGACGGCAACGACATCGGCAAACTCGGTTGCCCGCAACCGGTGGGTCACTTCGATGACCGTCAGTTCATCGGTCCACTCGGCGAGCGCTGCTCGGATCTGATCCTCGAGCGCTGTGTTCAGATTCGCCGTGAACTCATCGAGCACGAGAACCCGCGGAGACATCAGAAGCGCACGAGCGAGGCACAGCCTCTGGGACTGCCCGCCCGACAGGGCCGAACCGTTCTGACCGACTCCAGTTGCGAGTCCATCTGGCATTTCCCGGATTTCCGAGGCGAGACCAGCCGTTTCCAACGCCTTCCACAATTCGGCGTCGGTCGCGTTGGGTGCACCCAACCGAAGGTTCTCGGCTATTGAAGCGTTGAGCAACTGGTTCCGCTGGGAGACCGCCACGACCTTGTGACGCAAGGAGTCCAATGTGAAGTCGCTGATCGGCTCACCGTCGAGCGTTACCGATCCCGATCGCGGGTCGTCGTAACGCAAGAGCAGTTGGACCAGCGTGGACTTACCCGATCCGGAGTGCCCAACCAGGATCATGTGCCCACCAGCTGGCACTTCCAAGGTCACGTCAGTGACAGCATCGTCGAGCACTGTGCCGTCGTCGCTCGGATATGAGTAGCTGACCCGATCGAATCTGACCGCTGGTGCTCGATCCAGTTGCAGCGCCGTGGGTCCATCGCTGACACGCTCTGGGGCGTTGCTCAATTCCCAGAGCCGCCGCGCTGCCGCGAGTGAGTGGTCGAGGTAGCCGGTCGAGTCCTCGACTCCCCTTGGTCCTTCGAAGAGTCGAAGCGCGCCGGCCGCCAACGCTGCC
>JAGQSZ010000106.1 GCA_020439285.1 Microthrixaceae bacterium | reverse complement strand
AATGATCTCGGCCATCATCGCAGGGGTTATGTCCTCGACATGGGAGTCGCCCGAGTTCAACAGCGCGACCTTGGCGTCGTCGACCTCGAAGCCGAGCACGTCATAACCGCCGAGAACTGCCCGGACAGCGACGGGCAATCCGACGTAGCCCTGGCCGATGACCACGCAACGGTCGCTAGCGGTGGATTGGGAAGGTTGAGTCATCTACGGAGTGCCGATCTTTGTCGTGGGATTGAGTGTCCGCTGTGGTTCGCGTCCGGTGTTGCCGTTGGAACTACTGGCGTGGCCCCCACTCGGTCGTCAATTTTGGAGTCAGGCGGACAAACGGTCAACAAGGACTATTGCCCAGCAGGCTGACGCTGCCGTTCGGTAGGCCGAGTCCTTGGGCCGCATATCGTGTCGTGGTGTGATATCAGCCGACGCGATTGCCAGATGGCACCTTGAACTGGCAGGCGTTGCGTTGGTCGCGGGCTGTCTGGTCGTCGTGCTCGGAACTATCGGATCGTGGCGCACCCGGATCCTTGTCGTTGCGGGACTGTTGGGCGCTGCGCTCGGAGGGTTCCCTCCGCTAGGGCAGTTCAGTTGGCGGAGTTGGCTGTGGCTTCTCGCCTCAATCGTTTTTGCTGTCATTGCACTGGTGGTCGGCGACGGTCTGGCCAGCGTTGGATCCGACGGCCGTGCGCAGTACAGAGCCCACCCGCTCGGGAACTTGGCACCGATGCTCACCGTTGTGAGCCTCATCGGGGTCTGGTCCGCAGTGCCGGACACCGAACCACCGCTCGCGGCAGCATGTGTCCTGTTCCCACTCGCCCTTCGCTACGCCTTTGCCGACGCGACCCGATCCGGTTCGCCGATGGGACCGGTTGGCCCCATCGCTACAGCCTCGTTATCGATTTCGGTGATCGGCGCGGGCTGGGTCGGATCAGCAGGACGGGGTGCGGCACTGGCAACGGTCTGTGTCGTTGGAATGATCCCAATCGCTCCGCTGGTGCTCGGGTTCGATTCGATCGCGGATGATTCGGCGACTCGAAGCCTGTCCCGTCAACGCATCTGGCTCCTGGCTGCGGTACATCTCGTGGCGGCCCTTCTGTTGCCGCGGATCATGATGCGACGATCTGTTGGCGTCGCCTCGCTGATCGCAGCCACAGTGGTCTGCCTGATGGCCAGCGTCGTCTATCTGGTCGGGCGTGAGGATTACGTCTCGGAGACGTAAGCGTCGAAGTTGGCCACGATCCCCGGTTGGCGCCGACGCCAATAGTCGACGACTTCGTCGCGCAAGGAAGACCCGTGTTGAGCCTCCAAATACGGGTCTCCTCCAAGGTCATCGAAGTACCCGAACCCGACGATGATGTGATGGATTGACGCGTGGGTGGGTGGCACGCCAAAGCGTTCCAGATACAAGATCAAACCCTCATCAACTGTGTGCTCCGTCCGTCTTTCGATCTCCATTAAGTCGAAGTAGTCGCGGAGCTCCGCCCGGTCGCCAATGACCTTGACCTTCGTTGCGAGAATGTCCTGGAGCGATCCAACGTTCAGGCCTCCAACGGGTGTGGGGGCTGCGAGCACTGTCTGACCTTCGGCCACAAGGAACTGGACCTTCGTCCCTTCGAACAGTCCGTTCAATGAGTGGTCGTCGATCAAGGTGGTCGCAAACTGGCCCCGAGATCGAAGCTGATCCTCAAGCTTCTTCGAGTCGAACGGACTGGTGGTGAAAATGTCAAGATCTCGACTCACCCGATGTCGCAGGTGCACCGCCAGGGCGGTCCCTCCCATGAGAATCCCATCTGGTGGTGTTACAGCCGCGATCTGCTCCCAAGCGCGCAGAGTCTCACCTGGCACGACATCGCTGAGGTCTGACAGATCGGTCATTGCACGGCCAACAGATTCTCGATGAGCGCGGCCCGAGGCGGATCGACCTCACGTGCAACTAGGACGGACCGGATAGCAGCTTCGTCGAGGTTGCGTGCTGCCCATCCCCATGCGGCGGGTTCCGTGCTCAGCAGCATTCGTTTGGCGACGAAGCGGTCATCCTTCGGTAGCCGCAGAAGTGACGGGTCCACATTCCAGAAATGGTGCCAGAACCGTCGAGGGACCTTTGACGGGCGGCGAGATTCATTGCCTTCAGATTGACGTTGATCGACAGACGCGACGGTTCGCATGACCTGCGACGCGATCCGTGACCACTCGGGGCCCGGGGCGAGGCGGTAGACAACAACCTCACGAGCGACACCCTCGGCGACGATTTCCATCTCGACTCGGATCAGACCGTGCTCAGCCAGCCTTGCAGTCGCACGCTGTGCCGTGGTGGGCGACACCTTTGCAGCACGGGCAACGGCTCGCAGAGAGCGGAGCCCCATCGGTCGCTGTGAAAGCGCGGCCAAGACTTTGACCTCTGATGATGAAAGACCATCAACCGTGGGTGTGATCCCCAGATGCTCGATAAGCCGGTCGACATCAGAGCGTGTGAAACGTCGGTGACCGCCGTCTGTTCTACGCGGAGTCAGACCGAGTTCGTCGGCTGTTCGTCTGACCGTGGGAATGGACACGCCGAGCGATTCGGCTACTTCACCGATTCCCAAAGTGGTGTCCATAATGTTCGATTTTAGCCGAATGCCCGGCCCGAGTCTCACCCCTCGCGGGCGGCCTCGGAGCGGAACCACTCGATCGTTGCAGCCACACCGGTCCGCAGATCCACCGGCTCGACCGACGGGAACAGTTCCATCAATCGCTCGTTCGCGGCCTGCGAATGCGGAACGTCGCCGACGCGTGGATCGGTGTGCTCGACTGCCACCGATTCACCCAACAGGTCCTCCAACAGCGAGATCACCTCGAGCAGGTTCGTGCGCGAACCGAACGCCAGGTTCACCGGTTCGGGGCTCGACACCTGGCGCAACACGGCGTCGGTAATTACCGAACAGACAGTGTTGACATAGGTGAAGTCCCGTGACTGGGTACCGTCACCATGCACCTGCAGCGGTCGTCCAGCCAATGCAGCGTCGACGAACGCTGGGATGACAGCCGCGTACGCGTGGCCGGCAGCCTGGAGCGGCCCGAATACGTTGAAGAACCGGAACGCGAGTGTCGGCATGTCATAGCTGGCCTGCCATGCGAGCGCATACGACTCGGTCGCTAGCTTCGACGCCGCGTACGGGCTCATCGGCCGGGTGGCCAGACCCTCGTGTTTGGGGAGAGCCGGGTTGGCGCCATACACCGAGGATGACGATGCGACGATCACGTGACGGTCACCGGCGCGACGTGCGGCCTCGAGCACGTTCATCGTGCCCGTCGCGTTCGCATTGTGCGACGCCACCGGGTCCTTCACCGAACGGGGGACTGACGGCCGGGCCCCCAGATGCACGATCGCCGACGCGCCATCGAAAGCAGCGTCGAGCGCATCGGGATCCAGGATCGTTGCTTCGACAAGAGTCGCGTCAACGCCATCGAGATTGGAACGGAACCCGGACGACAGATCGTCGAACGCCACGACCGAGTCGACCTGCTCAGAAGCAGATAGATGTCGGCACAGGTTCGCTCCGATGAACCCGGCTCCTCCGGTGACGACAACCTTCATTTACGTTCCTTCCGATGGCTGATACCCGACAGAGGGTATCGCTCCCCGTTGTTTTTGCCGCATACGATGGACCAGCAATGGGGTACGTGATGAAAGTGTCGTCGAACGGTCGGGTGTCGGTTCCTGCGGAGATCCGGGCTCGATGGCAGACCGACCGAGTACTCGTTGTTGACTTGTGGGATCGCATCGCCATGCGTCCATATCCGGAGGATCCAGTTGGTTCGCTCGTGGGGAAGTATGCAGGGCGAGGGCCTTCGACCGATGAAGCACGCCGAATCGAGCGTCTCGAGTCCGAACGGATTGAAGGCCGTCGAACGGCCAGCCGACGGTCGCGTTAGTTATCGCTCGGCTTGGTCCGCTCCGATCCGGTGCTGTGATTCTCCTCTGCGCTTGCTAGAGACGCAGAACGTTTCGAAGTACGTGGTCAATCGAGGCTGAGCCTGTCGCCTGCTGAGTTTTCGAGTTCAGTGACCTCAGCTTCGTGCTCCTGGATATCAGTCGCGTCCCACTGGTCAAGAGCGTCGTGGACTGTCGACCACCACTCTGTAATGCGAAGTTGGTTCACTGCATCGGATACGACTTCGACCATTGACGTGCCACGGAGTTTGGCGAGATCGGCGATCTCGTCGCGTAGCTCTCTCGGAACTCGGAGCGTCGCAGTTGCGGCTGTCATCGGATCCTCAGAAAGCGCCATGCTCATAGCCTGCCACGGTGCTGCAGGCCTCGGTCCCCTTATGCGGACGTTCCGGCGATCGCCATCCGTTCTAGCCAATAGTGAGCCAATAGCCCCGCGCGTCAAGGATTCTGAGCACGCTGTCCTAGGGTTGATTCGTGTCCACCGCGTACCGCCGTCGCCCCCGCTCACCGTTCCGGGTGATCGACGGGAACGTGCTCATCGGCGGAGTGGGCGAACAGACCGTCGGAGTCGGTGGCGCCGCGTTGTTCGTGTGGTTGGTGCTCGACGCACCGCGCTCGGTCGATCAGATAACGAGCGAGATCTGCCAGACATGGCCCGAGATCGAATCGCTCGACGAAGCGATGATCGACGAGGCGGTCGAGATACTCGTCGAACGTGGACTGATCCAGCCGGTCGAGTCCGATCAGGGCGAATCAGCGTGACTTGGACCCAAGCTGACACGGCTGAGTCGCTGCGGGCGATCGCGATCTGGGGTTTGCCGACCGAAACCCCGGCCCGGCCCGAGATCCGAATCCCGACCGACCCTGCTGAGTTCGACGGATTCGCCTCAGTCCTGCAACAGACCCGACTACTCGGACCCCTGCTTGCGGCGGAGAGCCTCGGCGACGTCGAGATCCCGGAGCTGCTCCGGACGGATCTGGTTACTCGCCAACAGGCTGCACTGTTGTGGTGCATCGAACTCGAGTCCCGGCTGCTACAGGTCCGTGAATGGTTCGACGATGCAGGCGGGATCGACCACCTTGTGATCAAGGGTTCCGCAATCGCACATCTGGACGCACTGGAACCGTCGCTGCGAACCTTCGCCGATGTCGACCTGTTGATCGCCGCGCATGACATCGACCGCGCCGTCGAAATCCTCACCCGCCATGGTGCGAAACGGCCGTGGGCACAACGACGGCCCGGTTTCGATCGTCGATTCGCTAAGTCGGTCACGATGACCTTCGGCGACGGCATGGAGTTCGACCTGCATCGGGCACTCGCCGATGGTGTGCACGGCCACCGGATACCCCTGGATCGGCTCTTCGACCGAACCGATCACTATGAACTCGGAGGAGTGCGATTCGCTGCGCTCAACCCGACCGACAGGCTGTTGCACTCCGCGTACCACCTGCTGTTGGGATCTCGCGAGCCGGCGTTAATGAACCTGCGTGACCTGGCTGGATACCTGGCTGGAGAAACGGCGTCGGGAGATCTGTCCAACTCTGAGTTGAGCATTGACACTGTTGTCGCCCGAGTCAGAGAGTGGCGAGGTGAAGAGGTGTTGGCCACAGCGATCGACCTGGTCGAGGACCATCTCGGCGTCGTGCCACAACATTGGGATGACTGGCGTCGGAGCTACACGCTCGATCAAACCGAGGCCCAGTTGATCGCACGGCACCGGGCTGAGGGTTCGAGCCTGGGGAGAGCCAAGCTCGACATTGTTCGAGAACTCCCATGGCTGCGCACCAAGGCCGCATACCTGACATCTCTGGCATGGCCGACGCGGGAACACCTGGAGTCACGGGGCCTTCGACGCCGAGATGCGCTGCCTTCGAGCCTGCCGCTGGTGAGCCGACTCAAGCGTCGTTGAGCACATCACGGCGGACAGCGTGGAAGCCCCCCCGCATCTGGCAGTCATCTAAGGGGGGCTATGGCGCCCGTTTCGACTGCCAGTTGCTCGGAGGCGCCAGGCGTAACCAGCAACCAGACAGACCAAGTCAGGTCACGCGAGTAACGCGACGGGCAGACCGACAGACGCCGCGTTGCGAGCGAGTTTTGCGTCCAAGGTCCACACAACGGTGCCAAGTAGTTGTGCGATCCATATGTAGTGAGAATCGGCTGCGTGTCGGCGTCGCAGTGGCGATGTAATCGCGGCTACCGCCGAGCCATCGAGGATCGGGTCGAACGGGTGAAGGGCGATGCCCAGTTGGGTCACGTCGGCCCAGATCTGGGTGACATCGTCTTGGTTGAGTAACCCGTCGAAGCTCTGCCGGGCAAGGACATTACTGAGCTCATAGGGGAGCACGCTGGGCGCATGGAGCGGCTCGGCATCCCGGATCCACCGGGTCATGCGTGCGTGCACTTCTTCCTGGCGATCGTCAGCCACAAACAAAGCGGCCACGACGCTCGCGTCAACGACAACCATTACTGAGGATCGGCCATTACTGAGACTGTCCGAGCTCGTTGCGGGACTCGCCAATTAGCTTCACGACATCTCGCTCTGGGCCACTGCCTGACCGTTCGACCAATCTGTTCAGCGCAGCCACAGCTCTCTCGCGATCGACCGCCGCTATGGGTGCGTCATGATGACCCATCTCGCCGTGTGGCCCTTCGGCGTGGTCATTCTCGGACCCATCTACGTCGAGGCCAGCATGGAGAAGGAGACGTGCGAGCGTACCCGGAGCGACCTGCATTTCCTTCGCCCGTCGTGTCAGCCTTGAGTGGTCAGCTGCATCCAGCCGGACAGTGATGGCCTTGTTCATTCAGTCACGGTACCAATTCGGGCGCGCCAATTTGAAGCGAAACGATGCTAGGTGACGTAAATTGGAGTCGCCTCGACGGGCAAGCTGCGGTGGCGATCTCTTTTCTGCTTTCGCATGTCTGTAGCTTGAAGAAACGGAGAATTTTGGCGTTTCAGGACGTACGTGGCGCCTGCCGTGAGCGATTGCATTCCATGGACGTGTGCACGATGGTCTCGATCAGAACTGCTGGCGTTTATCGGACAGGAGAAGACACGGCGTTATCCAGTATTTGGATGAGGCCGACCCGCGAGCATGGTTCCTAGTTCGTTTGAGCAAATCAACCTCCCGAATGGGTTCTCATCTGATTTGACGTATGATGAGGTTATCCGTTAGGGGCACCAAAGAGCCCATAGTCTGCATCGTGCCGAAAGGCTACGTTCACTTCCACAACCCCGATATTCTTCATAGCTCGGTTGTGAACCGAGGAACTGGTCCTCGGATTGGGCTTTCTGTATTCTATGCTTAGGAAGATGTTCTCTACGACAGTACTGGACTATATGCATCGTTCTTCGACGGGACTGATGGTCAGTTGTTGCCATCCGATCGAAACCCTATCTTGGAGGTTGGCCGGTGATAAAAGAGATTCCACTTGACCTCTATGACGCCCACCTTGAACTTCAAGCCGAGATCTCATTTTCTGATGAACTTAAGTTCTTCTCGTCACTTCGTGAATGGGGATCCGTGACTTCAGTGCTGGATCTCGGCTGCGGAAATGGGGCATATTTAGTAAGGCTGGCTGAGGCATTTCCGAATGTGCGATTCCTCGGTATTGACTTTCGGAAAGATGCGATAGAGCTTGCTGAGAAGATGCGACCGCGGGAGAATGTTGATTACCACTGGGGCACAATGTCTTCGATTACTGATCAATTTGATGCGCTGATATCAAGATTCTGCATGCTGTATACAGACAATAAGAACGAGATCGCTAATTGGGTTGGGGAGCACGTAAGATCACTGATTCTACAGATAGATAATGAAGATGATTCACTTGAGACACCACCTATTCTCGAAAGGGTCCGCGCCAACTGGCACGTAACTCGGGTCAATGACCGAGATGGTCGCTACCGCTCAGCGTGCAACGACACGGAGCCTCTGTGGTCCCGTGTTGGTTTTGAACCGATCCACTCCGATGTCCTGGTCGTCGACAACACGTCGGCAGCGCGTCAGATCCAGTTCAGAGAGCTGATCACTTTGGCCACAGAACTTGGGGTCGGCCGGCCGCTCCCAGAACAACTCCGGTCGGATATTGACCAATGGGGGTTACTAGGTGGCCATGCACAGTACGCTATGCGGGCCAGTTGGTTCCAGCGTTGTGGTGTCACATGACAAAGGACTGCGGCATTGTTGGACCACTTGACGTACTTCGTTCTCGTGGATGGCTGGTTCTGGAGGATGTGGTCCCAACCAGTCTGGTAGGACGGATTGATGCTGCGCTGAGAGAACTTGAGGTGAGCCTGGTAAAGGGAAGGCCAGCGAGTCGCTTCGAAGGTGGAGGTGAACGCCCAACGAATCTCCTGGGGAAGAACGAGGTGTTTCTCGAGGTGGCGACGTTCGCGCCGCTCATGGCTATCGCTCATGAGTTATTAGGAGACGGGTTCCTGTTGAACTCCATGGCATCGTTGGTCGTCGAACCAGGCACACCGGTTCAGCATCTCCACTCCGATGACCAAGTGATCAGACTCGGTTCTAGCCGTCCAACTGTCATTTGCACGACGATATGGGCACTCGATGACTTCTCGGTTTCCAATGGTGCGACTGAAATCGTTGAAGGAACCCACGAGTTGCCGGAGCCCCTGCGCTGGGGGGGGACCCATATGACCTGGAGAAT
>JAGQSZ010000105.1 GCA_020439285.1 Microthrixaceae bacterium | reverse complement strand
TTGTGGGTGAAGAGGGATTTGTGCGTGATCAGATTGCCAAGTTCAAAGCAGCCGGTGTGACCATGTTGAACGTCGCGCCAGTCGCTGCCGATCTCGAAGGTCAACAAGCACTCGTCGCGAAGGTCAAAGAACTTTCGGAGTAGCCCGACGGCCGAATAAATCGCCGGCGATCATGGAACGCTCCCGCGGGAGTGTGCCTAGCGCAGTGTTGCGAGTCGATCGATCACCCGCTCGGCTTCGGCCACCATGTCTCGGACCACGTCCCCGGCGGGGATGAGGTCATTGATCCCACCGACGCCCTGTCCAGCGGGCATGAACTCGCGCGCCGGGTCCACTCCGAGCGTGTTCTCGTCGCCGCCCAAGTGGTTGACACCCTCGGAGAAGGTCTTGATGACTTGACCCGGGAAAGGTTCGGGTACTCCGCCCGAGGACTCGAATTCAGCGACGTAATCGTTGTTGATGACCCGACAGGTCTTGCCGGTGTAGGCACGGGTCACCACAGTTCCGTCTGCATCTGTCGACAACAGCCGGTCCTTGTATCCGGTGACGGTGCGGGCCTCGGGAGTAGCGATGAAACGCGTTCCCACCCACACGCCGTCAGCCCCCAAGCTGAGCGCGGCTGCCAAGCCACGGCCGTCGTTGATGGCCCCTGCAGCAACCACAGGCACTTTGTCGCCGACCGCGTCGACGATCTGGGGGATCAACGCAAATGAAGCGATCCGTCCTGTGTGGCCACCCGCCTCGGTTCCCTGGGCGACCACGATGTCGCATCCGGCCTCCACGGCTTCGATCGCGTGGTTGACCCGGCCACACATGTTGATCACCACCAAGCCGAGTTCATGGCACAGTTCGATCACCTGACGTGGAACACCGAGACCAGCGACGAAGGCGTTCGCTCCCGCCTCGGCGATCGCTGTCACTTTGGTTGCCATGTCGCCGGGAGCGGCCGTCAACAAGTCAACGCCGAAGGGCTTGGACGTGAGCTCTCTGGTGGCCGCCATCTCGGCAGCCATTTCCTCGTCGTTCATCACCGACGCGCCCAAACACCCGTAGCCTCCGGCTTCGCTGACTGCTGCGGCCAGTCGGTGATAGGACACGCCGCCCATACCGGCGAGCATTACGGGGACTTCGATACCGAGGCTGTCACAGAGGCGGGTTCGCATGTGAGAACAGTAGAAGAAACCTTCGGGTCGGGTGCTCGATTCGGTCAGCGATCCCGATAGGCCCCGGGCTTGCTCACCGCGCCGCGCTTCCAGCGCCGCGGTGTTGCGATGAGCGCCCTTGGGTAGTCCTCGAAAAGCCAGCGGGCGAAGTTTCGTCTGGTCCAGTCGTTGTAGGACGCGATGGCTATCGCCATGTTGGCACCGCGTTCGCTGCTGAGCCCGCTGACCAGCAGAGAAGACATTCGGTGATCCGCCAGCAATTCGTGTGTTGCTGCCTTGTCATAGGCGTTGGCCACTTCGGTGGGTGTCGAGTGATCCAGGATCGCTTGCGCAGCGGCTATGCCGGTTGCCAGCGCTTGGGCGATACCTTCGCCGCTCATGACGTCGCATGCGCCGAGTGCATCACCGACGAACAAAGCTCGGCCATCGCTCGGAACCATCCGTTCGACTCTCGCCGGTATTGGCCAGGCTCGATGGGTGTCCTCTGGGATGGCGTCCGGACCGAGTAGCTCACGGATGTGGGGTCGATCGAGAAGGTCCTTCCAAAGGACCTTCATGTCCTTCGTGCGTGTCTCGGATGTTCGTTGAATCCCGAAACCCACATTTGCCCTGCCATCTGGCAGCGGGAACGACCAGAAATACCCGGGCACCAGGTCGGCTTCGAAATAGATCCACAGATCAGTCGCTGCGGCATCGCTGACATTGGAGAAGTACTGGCGAAAGGCGTGCCACTCACCCAAGTACTTATCTCCGGTATCGGCGTCGGTGGACGAATCGTTGGATCCCGATAGCGCCTTGCGCAGCGGGGACCACATACCATCCGCGCCGATCACATAGTTGGCCTTGACGGTCCCCAATCCTTCGACCTCGGCGACCACACCGTGTCGGTTCTGGGTCACTGTGCTGAGCCCATGTCCATCGAGGATGCTGGCTCCGGCTTCGCGTGCGAGGTCCACGAGAGCAGAATCCAAATCGATCCGCTGGGCGGTCGCCATGAACAGGCCGCGTCCCCGTGGCATGCGGAATGGTGTCGTGTTGCCCGATGGCGACCTGATCCAACATGTGTCGGCGTCCTGCCAAGTGGCCACGGAACGGGGCTCCAGGCCGAGCCGCTCGAGGATGCGCAGAGCATCTGCAGTAAGACCGTCTCCACAGGTCTTGTCCCGCGGGAACTTCGCCTTATCGATCACTGCCACGTTCACGCCCGCTCTTGCGAGGGTTATGGCAGCCGCGGTCCCAGCAGGGCCAGCCCCGACAATGAGGACCTCGAAACTCGTTCCAGCATCCTCACCGCTCACGTCACCTTCGATCGGGTCCGTCATGCGAGAGCGAGAATTTCGTCGTAGGACTCCCGCAGGATCTCCATGAAGACATCCGGATCGGAAATTGATGCCGGATCTATGTTCACGCCGATGTTCAGATCGTTGACGTAGCTCAGAAGCGTGATGTTGATTCCAGCGCCAGCGAGGGGACCGAATGGGAAGACCGAGGTAACCGGAGCACCTGCGATGAACACCGGCAGTGGCGAGCCGGGAACATTGGAAGCTTGGAAGTCGAGGCCCTTCATCATCATTCCGAAGACCTGGGTCACGATCGTGGTGGGTAGCCGGTTGATCAGGTTGGACAATGGGCCGACGAGCGAGTTGGCAGGTTCGTCTCTGGCTTCGAGAGCCCTGGTGCGGATGTGGCTCACCAACTCGGGGAGCGAACTGTGCCTCAACTCGACCACGAATCGTGAGGGAACCCACTCGTTGCCGCCACTGTTATTGGATACCGCGCCACGGACGTTTATCGGCATGCCCATACGGAGGTATTGCTGATTGGCACCGTGTTCGCCGTGGTATCTGTCGAGTGCTGACACGATTCCGGCCAAGAACACGTCGTTGATGGTTCCGCCCAAGCTACGTCCAGCCTTCTTGGCCACATCGAGGGGCATCGTGAGGACGTCGAACGAAGATGACAGTGACCTGTTGTGCGTGATCAGCGACATCGGCTGGCTCTCGGGAGCGAGCAACTTGAGGGCGGAGGAGACGATTTCGCTCGCAGAGTTGAACGAGCCAACCGGGTCGTGACGGAGAGAAACGAGCGTGTCGGTGCCGGTCGATATGACCCTTCCGAGAGCATCCGAGCCACGCTTTGATTCGTGTATGAATGCGTCGATGAATCGCTCGGCTTGGTTCATGACATGCACCTGGGGAGCGGGACCGATTTCACGTTCAGGTGCTGATGGGTCGAGGTCGAGAAGCTCCAACATCAACTCGACACCACCGACGCCGTCAGTGATCGAGTGATGGATCTTCAAGATGAGAGCGGAGCCACCGTCCTTGAGCCCATCGACATATGTTGCTTCCCACAGGGGGCGAGCCCTGTCGAATCCCTGCATGGAGATGGGAACGGCCATGTCGAGCACGTCGCGGACCGTACCTTCGCCGATGGCTCGAGCGCTTCGAAGGTGGTAGCGGAGATCGAAATTCGGATCGACCTCCCACCGGGGTGGAGCTATGGAAAGCGGATTGGACCTGACTCGCTGGCGCAGTCGGGGGATTGAACGACTCGCGCGTTCGAATACCCGTTGTAGTTGGTCTATGTCTGGTTGTCCGTCCAACAACATGACGGTCGTGATGGTCGACCGCAGCATCGGATCCTTTTCGATGGACCACATGAGCGCGTCGCTGTCGCTCATCCGGTCATCGAAGTGCTGCACATCGGTTGTTTGGTCTTCGGTGCTCTCAGCCATGGCACCTACGATGATCGCGCGACCCTAGCCACATCTGTAGTTGGCGTAGAACGTGTCGTTCTCGGAATGGCCGTCAACCCAAGTCCGGGTGCGAGTGGTTTTGATCCGACCGCATCCCGAAGTCGGGCTCTGGGCGGTCTGTTCACCGCTCACGTACTTCGTGGACCACATCTCGACCGTGACGGTGGTGTCTGTGTATTTGGTCCAGACAACCACCCCATATGGAGTGTTGTTGTGAACCTTCAGATCAACGCTCGGATACCAAAGCGTCGCTTCCCGCCCGAACGGATATCGGCTGAGCCATTCGGAGTGCGACTGGTGTTCGGGGATATCGAGGCCGGCGAAGAACGCGGCATTGAACATGGTTGTGGCGAACTGGCTGACGCCGCCGCCCACATCCTCGGTGTGTTTGCCTTCGAGGATCACGCCACCGCTGACGAACCCCTTTTCCTTGGTGCGTTTGCCGACGATCCCGTTGACCGAGATGGTCTGCCCGGGTGCGATCAGGACACCTCTCATCAAATCTGAGATTCGATGGATGTTCGTTACGCGCGACTGACAGCATGCATGTCTAGTTGTGAAGGAGCCGATTACTTCTTTTACGCCTAGGTCGCTTGCCCACTTGCGCCCTTCATCTGCTGTAACTGTTCGGAACGGCAGCGCGACGGATTTCTCACCCTTGAGTAGTGCTTCGACTATCAGATCTGGTGCTTCTGTCCCACAGCACACCTGAGCGTCGCTTCCACCAGTTGGAGTCGGGGTGCCGTTGGAGATATCGAACCTGACGCCTGTCGGATTGGCGTCGGGCTTGGTGTACTTGGCGAGGATGGCGGCGACGGTCTCACCGTCCATCGAGAGTTTCAGTCCGTCACCCGAATTGTTCAACAGAAATGCTGGTCTGAATTCGGCGCCGGGTATCTCTGCCTTCTTGTCGCCCCACGTGACCACCAACGGTTCCTCGGTCACCTTGTTGGCGGTATCTGCCAACGCCTGGACCTTTGCATCGGTTATCGATGGTTTGATCACCGATGGCTTCACCCGGATAGTGATGGGCTTGTTCAACTGAGCGAGTTCAGATGGGAGCGCCTTTACGACATCGCTGGCGGTGACTGCACTCCCGGGAGTACCCGGGACCACTGCGACTTCATCGCCTGAAGTGTCCATCTTCGGGTCAACTGGTTCGACCCGCTCGTCACCCTCCAAGGCGACCAGGGAAGGGGCCAAGACCTCAAGATCTACCTGTGTCGTTGCAGGAACCTTTGGTGTGGAGAACAGCGACTTGACCCAAGTGAAGGGTTTAGAAACGAACGAACCGTCACGTCCAACAGCAAAGGCTGCGCTCCTGGTGGCACCACGGTTCAAGCTGAGCCCGACTTTCTCGGCCTTGCTGTCCATCGTCGAAGCTGGAGTTGTGATCTTCACCTGGAGCTTGGACAGATCACTCGAGATCAAATCCAGCTTCTTATCGAACTGGGATGGGGTCAGCCCACCCACGTTGACGCCTGCCACCTGGACACTGCGGGCAACAGAGGAGCCCATCTTCCAATATGAGATGCCCCAAGCTGTGAGGACCAGAACGAGAATGGCCACCGGTACAGCTAAGAGAATCTTGGTTGTCTTGGATGCTGTGGCCACTGGAATAGAGTCGCGCGAGGTGGGGGACCATCGGTGGAGGGTTCGGCGGGACTTCCTCAGCAAAGCTTAACGGAGCAAACAGATGCCTATAAATCCAGAAGCTGTCGGAACCGTAAGTGATCCACAGGTCAGCTCGTGGACATCCAAGGACAGCCTGCTCTACGCCATTGGCGTCGGAGCGGGACAGTCCCCAACGGATCCAAGAGATCTCCCCTTCGTCACAGAGAACTCCAATGGCGTGAAACAACGTGCGCTTCCCACACAGGCAGTCACGCTCGTGGACTTCACTCCGGCCTTTGTGAACATCGGCAGTTTCAACCCGGCGATGCTGGTCCACGGCGAACAGAAGGTCGTCATACACCGGGAGGTTCCTGCAGAGGGCTCGGTCAGCAGCACCTGTGAAGTGAGCGCCATCTGGGACAAGGGCAAGGGTGCAGTCGTCGAGGCGACTTCACGGGCAGTCGATGTCGATACCGGCGAACCGGTTTTCGATCTGGTGATGTCCGCCTTCATCCGTGGCGAGGGCGGTTGGGGAGGCGACCGTGGACCGAGCGGGACACCCAACGAGATCCCCGACCGTGAGGCGGACCAGGTTCTGAGCGAAACGACAAGGCCCGAACAGGCGCTCCTGTATCGCCTGAGCGGTGATCGCAATCCGCTCCACTCGGATCCCACCTTTGCTGCGTTGGCTGGATTCGACAGGCCGATTCTTCATGGCCTGTGCACCTACGGCTTCGCAGGTCGAGCGTTGCTGCACGCGCTGTGCGATTCGGACCCGTCGCGTCTCGCATCCATCGAGGGGCGGTTCTCATCGCCGGTGTTCCCGGGTGAATCGCTACATGTGGATCTCTGGAACGAGCCGGATGGAGCGTTGTTCAGGGTGCGTGGCGATGATGGCCGTGTCGTGTTCGACTCCGGTCGGATAGTGGTCAGAACAGCGTGAGGTCGGGCTCTCGGGCCCCTCGCAGCACGTCGTAGTCGACCTCAACCCAGGAGATACCACGCGCCTCGGCTAGCACTCGGGCCTGTGGCTTGACGATTTGGGCGACGAATACTCCCCGGATTCCCCGCAGCGTTGGATCGCGTTCCATTCGCTCGAGGTAACGGGCGAGTTGTTCGACACCGTCGATCTCACCTCGACGCTTGACTTCAACAGCGACCGCGACACCATCAGCGTCGCGGCACAACAGATCGACTGGCCCGATATCGGTGGGGAACTCGCGCCTCACCAGGACGAGTCCATCGCTGATTGCCGTTGGATCCGCAGCAAGCAGTTCTTGCAGATGGGCCTCTACACCGTCCTTGGTCAGACCAGGGTCTACACCGAGTTCGTGCGCACTGTCAGAGATCACTTCGGTGATGTTGATGGTCAGCGTCTCGCCCTTGGGGTTGGTGATCACCCATTTCTCGTCGTCCTCGACGAGCGTGTTGGGTGCGTTCATCCAGTTGAGCGGTTTGTACGCGCCACCATCGGCATGGATGGCCACGCATCCATCGGCTTTGACCATCACCAGACGCAGAGCCTCTGGCAGGTGGGCGGTCAGACGTCCGTCGTAGTCGACCGAGCAGCGGGCTATAACAAGGCGCATCGGCGAAGGATTCTAGGTGAGTGGTGCAGGCTCAGGCCCGGTCAGACTTGGCTGCCTTGGCAGCGCGGGCACGCTGACCGGCGTTGAGTTCGGTCTTGCGGAGCCGAACTATCGACGGGGTTACCTCGACACACTCGTCCTCGGCGAGGAACTCGAGTGCCTGCTCAAGCGAGAGTTGGCGTGCCGGAGTGATCCGTTCGGTAGTGTCAGCGGCCGCGGCACGCATGTTGGTCAACTTTTTCTCTTTGCAGATGTTGACGTCCATGTCTTCGCTACGGGCGTTCTCCCCGATGACCATTCCCTCGTAGACCTCATCGCCTGGAGCGACGAACAACGATGAACGCTCCTGGATCTGGACCACGGCGTACCCGGTCACGGGACCCATCCGGTCGGCTACGACCGAGCCCCGCTCGCGAGCCCGGATCTTGCCCATCCAAGGAGCCCACCCGTCGAAGACCTGATGGAGCATGCCGGTGCCCCTGGTCTCGGTGAGGAACTCAGTGCGGAACCCCAGCAGCCCTCGGGCAGGGACGCGTTGCTCGACTCGGATCCAACCGGTGCCATGGTTGACCATGTTGACCAGCTGACCCTTGCGAGTCGCGAGCAACTGGCTCACTGCACCCAGGTATTCCTCAGGGATGTCGATGCTGACGAACTCCATCGGTTCGTGCGACTTACCGTCGATCTCCCGGATGACCACCTGCGGCTTGCCAACGGTGAGTTCGAATCCCTCACGGCGCATTGTTTCCACCAACACGGCCAACTGAAGCTCTCCACGGGCATGTACTTCCCAAGCGTCGGGTCGCTCGGTCGGGAACACCTTGAGGCTCACGTTTCCGACCAGCTCGGCATCTAGTCGTGCCTTGATCTGGCGGGCGGTCAGCTTGTCGCCGTCGCGACCGTTGAGCGGAGATGTGTTGACACCGATGGTCATCGCCAAGCTGGGCTCATCGACGGTGATCACTGGCAGCGGACGTGGATCGTCGGGCGAACTCAGGGTCTCACCGATCGTTACGTCGTCAATGCCTGCAACCGCAATGATCTCGCCAGGTCCGGCGGATTCGACCTCGACACGTTCGTGGTTCTCGGTGATGTAGAGCGAAGCGATCTTGGCTCGTTCGACCGAACCATCAGCGCGACACCAGGCGACCTGTTGGCCCTTGCGGATCGTTCCGTTGACCATGCGGCAAAGAGCGAGGCGGCCAACGAACTGACTCGAATCGAGGTTCGTCACCCAGGCCTGCAGCGGATGGTCCGGATCGTGACGCGGCGCCGGCAGGTGCTGCTCCAGCAACTTGAACAGAGGAGTCAGGTCATCGGCGAGATCATCAGGAGACTCTGGTCGTTCCATGCCAGCCCTACCAGCTCGACCGTTGCAGTAGATCACCGGGAAATCGAGTTGTTCGAGGTCGGCGTCTAGGTCGATGAACAGGTCTTCAACCTCGTTGACGACTTCGTCGATACGGGCGTCGGAGCGGTC
>JAGQSZ010000104.1 GCA_020439285.1 Microthrixaceae bacterium | reverse complement strand
GACCAGGTCCGAGGAGGTCATGGCGCTGAATGACCAGCGACCCGTTATACGACTTGGTAGGTGGTCCAGTTCTGCCGCTGCGAGTTCACCGGAAGCGTGACCGCTAGAAGTTGACCCGTCATCGCCGTCATGATGTGCGGGGCCGTTCCAGATTGGTGATGGATCGCCAGCTCCTATAACGGAGATGTCAACCAGCCCGCCTGAGTTGGCGGCCAACGACAGGGTTGATTCGGCGTCCTCAGCGTTCTTGGGTATGGCGATCGTCTTGGCGTTGTATTTCTTCGGATCGAAGAAACCATCTTCGTCCCGAGCAAAGAGCACTCTGGACAGAGGCGACTTGGCCGTGTTGAGAGCAGGTGCCCACCATGCCGTGACCTGATGGCTGGAGCGGGTGAGCGCGACGTACAACAGGCGTAGGTTCTCGTTGATCTTCAGAGCGATAGCCTCATCGAGCCGTTCGGAGTTGGAGCCCTCGAGATCGAATACCCGGCCACCCATTCCGTCGCTAACCACAACCTCAGGGTCTTTTTGTTTGTCGGTGAACAGTGTTGGTGCCATGACAATCGGGAACTCGAGTCCCTTGGAGACCCATATAGTCATGATCCGAACCGCTGAATCCTGGGTCTCGATCCGGCGGGCGTACTCATCGCCGTCTTCATCCCCGGATTGGCTGTCACTTACCTGAAGTAGGTCAAGAAGGTTGGCGACAGTCGGGCGATGCTCGGTGGATGAGGTCTGGAGCAGTTCCCCGATGTGCAACAAGTCGGTGACCGACCGGTCTCCATCTGGGGATTGCAAGACTCGGGCGGTAACGCCACTGTCATCGATCACTCTGTGTACGAACGACGCGACACCTGATTCGCGGAGTACTTCGAGCCAGGAACGTAGCTGGTTGAACAGGCTAACCATCGTCGCGTCATCGCCTTTGTCGACGGTTTGCACGTCCAATCCGGCAAACCACCCGAGAGCGAATCGGCGTGCCCGGGCCGAATCAGAAGGCCGAGCAAGCGCATCGAGTAGCCAGCGCCACTGATTGGCAGCGGGGGATTCAAGAACCTTGCCGGCCCGGCTGAGAACCGCAGGCACTCCCGAGTTGATCAATCGTCGTTGGAGATTGATCGCGTCGTAGCCGCTGTGGACGAGCACTGCGATCTCTTGGGCTTTGACGTGTCGGTACTCTCGATCGGCCTCTTTACCGACGGGAATCATGACGTGGTCCAGGGTGTGGTGGATGGTCGTCACCACGTCGTTCCAAACAGCATCCTGTGCGGATTTGGATACGAATGTGCCGTTGCGGTTGCGTTTGATGTCATCGCCGAGGGCAAGCCGCACTTGTACCGGAGTAACTGGTGAGCCGTCATTCAAAGCGCAGCGAGTCTCGTTGTCCTCTGATGCTTTGACTGGCACGAAGCTGATACCGCGCCCGTATGTCGTTCCAGCGAGGAGTACCTCGAGTCCCTTTAGGACTCGGCCGTCGGACCGATAGTTGGTGCCGAGTGCAACACGGTTGGTGCCCTGGGCTCGCGTGGCAGCGGAATAAGTTGAAATGTCAGCGCCTCGGAAGCTGTAGATCGACTGCTTCGGATCACCGACCAAGATCAACGCATTCGGCTCACCGCCATCGACACCGTCTTTGGTATTTGGCCGCTCGGCGAATGCCGCGTCGAAAATTGCCCACTGGACCGGGTCGGTGTCTTGGAACTCGTCGATCATGACGACCCGATATCGGTTGCGGAGAGATTCGATGATCGTCGAGCCGTTGCCTGAAATGATCGAATCACGCAGGCTCGTGAGCACGTCGTCGAAGCTGACCTCGTGCCGATTGATCCTGCGTAGACGGAGCATCAGTACGACATCACGTGCCAGCGAAGCGAGCACGCTGACACTTGTTGGTTCTCCCTCGGGCTCACTTGGCTCGATGGTGATGTCGGGGTTCTGCATCGCCGTGGAAACAGCCTTCGCCAGATCCTGAACACTGGGTAGCAGTTCCGGATCGACACCGTTGCTGGCAGCCCGGACGATGGCGTCGGAACAAGCTGAGCGCGTGGTCTCACGGTCATCGGTGGTGAAACGTCGCGGTGGGTCATATTGAGAGGTGGCACCTAGCGAGCTGACCGTTTGGGTGGCGAAGCTGTGAATCGTCGTGATGGTGATGGTGTCGTACTCGGTGATGGCACGTTCGAGGTTGCCCAAGTGGCGATCGGAATCCTCGGGGGTCAGCTTCGGATCTCCAGCCCGGAGTTCCTCGATGCGGTTCAAGATGGCTTTACGGATCCGCCACCTCAGTTCGGCTGTCGCAGCACGGGTGAACGTGACGATCAGGAAACCAGATGCTGGAACACCTGCCTCTGCGATGTAGCGCACCGCTAGGTGGCATAGCGCGTAGGTCTTGCCGGTTCCGGCGGAAGCCTCGATTGCCAAGCGCCCCCAAGGGAGCGGGCCATCGAGCTGCAGGATCGGTGGGGCACCAGATTCGGAACGAGTCGGTTCAGTCATCGCTGTCCTCCTCGTCCACGAAACTGACAGTCGAGTCGAATTCGTCCCATATGAGGTGTGCGTACGCCTGCGCGAGCGGCGCACCGTGATCAACGACGGGGTGACCCTGAGCGGTGATGTCCATTAGCTCGTACACAGAGATGTCTCCGTAGACGTAGAGCAACTCGGCCGGCAGTGGACTGTTGTACCCGGACCAGTCATCGCTCTTGGGTTCATCGATCGATCCACGTCTGAAGACCTTGGGAAACAGAGGAACGGGCTGGCGGATAGCCGTGTCATAAATATCGGCAACCAGGGTCAGGGCTCGGCGGGCTTCGGCGGAGCTGGTCATTCCCGTTGTCAGGACCTGGACCTTGGGTCCGGGCGGATTCTTCGCTTTCGATGGGGGTGGCTTATTGACGATGACTGCGTGCCACGGTGACGAATCGTCTGCAGCAGTCAGGGCCATGAGGTCCAGCCACGAACTCAGTTCCTCATTTGGGCCGCCCCTGGTGAATCGGACCAGCGAGACCCCTCGTTTGTCATCTGCGAGGGTCAAGGGGATGCGAGCGGTGAAACGCCGACCGTTGTCGAGATCCAATTCGACGGTGAGTATTCGAGGATCACCATCTTGAACGCCGGCATCGAGGGCGGCCTGGTTGATGAGCGTTGCCATGGTGCGGATTTCTTCGACCTGGGACTTGGCAATCGACAGTGGAGGAAGGTTGCCCAGTCCAACCTCTCGGTTGACCCAGTCCTCGATGCTGTGGTTCTCCCGGAGGAGATCCATGATGGAAGTTCCCAACTTCCAGTCATCCAGCGAGTCGCGCTCGATCGGTAGTTCTGGTGTGCGTTGGTCGACTTCGTCAGGGAGTCGGATTCCGAGGCCCTCGTTGAGGAAAACCTTCGTTGGATTCTTCAGAACTCGTTTGAGCGTTTCGAGATCGATCTGCTGTCCTGGTTCTGCTGCGGGATGGTCCAAGCAGACCTGAGGCCAATCGATTTCGGTGCTCTTGGAGCCTCTGTCCCGTCGCGCGTTCGCGGCTTGGAGGGCTTCCTTGTTGAACGAACGGTGCCCCGTAGTCCCATCGAAATACGACTCGGCGAACGGTTGGAGTTTGTGTTCGATGATGACGGACTTCGATGCATTCTCACCGGCGCAGGTCTGATCGATCGTGTCGAGCAGTTCTGCGATTACGACTGCGTGGGGGATGACCGCGTTGGTGCGCACGTCGAATCCGTCGCTCAGGAGAATGAGCCGTTCCTTTGCAGCGAGCAGAGCGTCGAGCACGGTTTGGCGAACCTCGGCTCGTTTGTCACGGTCACCGAGTCGGGGATTCATGGCGATCAGATCATCGCCACTAGCCCCGCCCGTTGAAAACGCTGCTTGATCGGCGCCAAGTATGCAGATCACACCGGTGGGAACATTGCGGAGCGCGTTGAGCGTGGTGATGGTGACCCCACCACGGAAGAAATCGGATCTGCTGCGTCGTTCCCCGAGGACCGTGTTGAACTGCTCGGTCACTTCCCTGAAAGTGACGGGCGTGTCCGAGGCAAGCGGCTCGCCTGATTCGTCGAGCGGGACATCGGCTCGTGACAGCCGTGACGTCTCCACCAACTGCTGCAGTGATCTACGCGTCGCATCGAGTTGCCAGTCGGCATCGGAATCTGGGGCCAAAAGGCGCGCCATGGAGTCATTGATGATCTCGCACCACTCTTGAATTGGTCGAGCGTCCGCTGCCAGACCAGCGAGCATCTCGAGTTCGTGGATCACGGACGCGAGCTGGCCGACCAAGGTGATGCTGTCTGCTGCGAGACCCACCGGTATGACATCGCCAACGGTGGTATCGGCGGTTGAGTCGACCGCTGCACCCAAGAGAAGCTGATCGATAGCGGTTCGCCAGGTGAACGACTCGACCGTCGATGGCATGCCGAAGATTGAGCGGTGTTGGCCGTCTAGACCCCATCGGACATTGGTGTCATCGAGCCAACCGATAATGCGATCGACGTTGTCCTCGGTCCAACGGAACCGGTTGCGCACTGCTGCTTGGGCCAGGAAATCGGCAACGTCGGTTACGTCGAACCGACTGGTAACAAGATCCATCAGGGCGACCAAGGCATCGGTCACAGGGTTGTCGTTTATGCCGGCGAGCCCAGTGATGCGATAACGAATCAATGGCGAGCCGTCGGCTGCATGCGTGGTCGACGGTGTGGCACAGGCCCCGAAGGTGGCGGCAATGAGTGGAGCGAACTTCTCCAACGCCGGGCTGACTACATATATATCGTCCTCAGTCAGCTTGAGTCCCGGGTCATTGACCAACTCGAGGATGACGTCGCGCAGAGCCTCGACCTGTCTGGTAGGCCCGAAACATTGGTGAATCTGAATCGATGCATCGGTGGGTGAGAGTTGGAACGCTCCCGCGGGCGCGTTGTTGTCACGCAGATCTGACTGGATCTTGTGCAACAACGAGTCCTCACTGCGAGGATCTGGAGGAACGACCTCTATCGGTAGATCCGCCAATAACAGAGCGGTCTCACGTTGGAGGCGACCCCAGGATCGCAACAGGGGGTTGGCTGCTAGGTCGGCGCCGACATCGCGCCCGCCGCCGGTCCCCAACTCCGATGCCTTGGCGCGCAGTTGTTGAGACAAAGCCCCCGAGGGTTCGATGACGTAGGTGAGCACTTCGCGATGAGAGGCGACTGCTTGGGCAATCTCTAGAAAGCCAGCGCCCGTTGGGAGAAGTGACGGACCGAAGAAGATGAGCCGTGACGGCAGGACCTGACCGTTGAGTGAAAGCTCGAGTGAGTCGCCGATGACGGCATCCAATGCACGCTCGAGTCGCTCAGCCGGACTCTCGGTACCCACATGGGCGCGAACGAGCCGCCATAGATGCGGTTGCCAAGCCTGGGAATCGTGGATCGGGCGACCTGCAGCATCCACGTCGTTTCCGGCGTGCCATGCCCTAACCATCTCTGGTCGGAGCATCTGATAGCCGGAGAACCGTTGGCTGATGATCCGTGCACGCTGGTACATGGATCGAGTGTCGGACTCGGCAAAGGCCGTGAGTTGAGGGTCGGAGGCTGCATGAGCGTGCAGAGCCTCGAACACTGACCAAGTCAGCCGGTCTGCCAGCCATGGATCAAAATCGCTCTGGTCTTCACCCGAAACCAGGACAGCCGTTCGTAAAGCACCCGGTGACTTGAAGACGATGTTGGCAGCGACTCCATCGGTCCGACCCGACTGTGCTCCCAGATGGCGGGCCAATTCCAGCTGCAGCCAGCGTTGCAGTCCTTCTGAACCGACTGCGATCCACTCGGGGGTCATCGGATCAGCGGGTGAGTCGATCAAGGTGCGCGCAAGATCGGCAACGAGCGGCTCAATTCGTTCCGATGCAATTACCTTCATCACCCGAGAGACCCTAACGAGTCGCTGTGACAGTCAAACGAAATCAGCCAGATTTCGTTCTCATCCGGGGGCAAGATTCAGTCGAAATCCCAAGCGAAATCGGCATCTCGGTACGATCGGAAGGCAACCATGGAATGGGTGCGACGGATTCCGTCGAGCCTGGCGATGCTGCCAGTCACCACGTCAGCCAGATCCTCGTGTTTGTTGACTCGGACCATTACCACTAGGTCGAATTCTCCGGTGACTGAGTAGACCTCTGACACCCGGTCGATCTCGACGATTCGCTCGGCCAGATCTGCGATTGCGGACGGCTCTGCTTCGATGAGGATGACTGCCGAGATCATGGGTTGAGGTTAGCGGGCCAGGACTCACGCGTTGCACGTCTGGCAGGCGCCCGGATCAGTGTCACTGCGTCGGGTTACGGTATGGACAGCTGCTCGTTTCGACAGACTCGACGAACTCCATGAAAGGGAAGGCGTACTGGTGGGGGAAGAAAAGGAAACTGAGCTGGTCGAGTTCGAGCTGACGATCGGTGCGGAGGAGTACGAACAGATCCTGGGCGTGGCATTCATGACGGGCCCCGATGAACGGGCTCCGGAAGGTCTACTCACGCTGTATTCAGACGGGACAACTCGTCGTTGGGGTGGGATCGGAGACGTGGCGCTCACCGTTATTGACGCCGGATCCGATTCGCGCACCTACAGCTATGGGATCTCTCCCCGTGTCATCTATGGCTGGCTCGGAGCATCTGGAGGTTCCGGTGAGGCCGAGTTGCGAATAGCAACCGTCGATGGCGAGACGTTTTGTGAGGTCCGTGGCGAGGGCGGGTATTTCCGAACCGCTATGACAGACGTTGAGCCCGTTGATATTGCTGCCGTAATCGCCCGCCACACCGGTAGTGACGATGAGGAGGCTTCGGTCACGGTTGATGCAGACCAACTCGGTGAATTGATGGCCGCGGCGCAACCGATTCCATACAAGATCGATGAATTCGATACGCGTCCGCCGGCCATGCTCGACGTTGTTGATGCAGGTCTGCGCTTGAGGGTTGATTGGCCTGATGTTGGACCTGCTACGTATTTGGTGTCGGCACCGTCGGTTGGTACGGCAACCGTTATGGTCATGCTCAATCAGTTCCGCGAACTGTTGCGAATTCACGATGGTGACCTTCGAATCGTGGTGCCAAAGGCTGCGTATCGTGCGTTACGGATAGAGGAACCTGGTCGAACCAGCCTTCTCATGCCGATCAATCTGCAGGGCGATGTGGTCGGCCACGTTGAGGAATGTATTGAGTCGGTGTTCGGTCCCGAAGCTCTTCAAGCAGACGAGGACGGGGACTACCAGTTGTCGTTGTTCGGAGCACCGGTCTACGCGCGAATCATCGATGATGACCCTGCTCTGTTGCGGGTGTTCGCGATCGTGTTGCGCGACGCTCCAGAAACCCCGGAGCTGTTGACCGAGTTGAACGATTTGAACCTGGGCAGATCCTTCGCCCGCGTCGTGGTCAAGGACGGCACCGTGTTGGCCATCGGCGATCTGGTCGCCGCCACCGTTGATGACATGGAACTCGAAGCACTCTTCATGAACATTGCCGAGACGGCGTCGGACATAGGACCGGCAATCTCTGCAATGTTCGGCGGCACGACGGTTGGCAGGGGAGAGTGGTATCGCTGGGGTTCCTATGTGGACACGGCCATCCTCGCCGAGGTGCGTCCCCACCGCTGGGTCGAACTCGTTGGACCATCGGCCACTGATGAATGGGATCTGCCAGATGAGGTATTCGTGCTCACGGCATACAACCCTTTCGGTCGCTTGCGCCCCAAGGGCCAGAACGTGGCAGCGCTCGCCGAGTTGGCCGGAGTACTGATCTCGAGCGGGGGAACAGCGGTGCGGGCTCTGGGTAAATCATTGGATGGTGAGCATTCCGAGCCGAGCCTGCTCACCTGGGGTATGGACGAACGGACCGTTCTGGAGATCGCTCAGCAGTACCGCCAGGAGGCTGTATTCCGGTTGACCAAGGACTCCGTTGAAGTGGTTGGAGCGTTTGCCGACCATCGTGTGACTCGTCCTCGGCGAATGGAGCGCACGGAGGAGTAGTAAGCGGGAGGGCTCAAGGAGTGGGCGGCAAAGGCCGCAGATACTTTGATTGCGCGCTGCGTCTCACTCAGCACAATAAAGTTATACTGACTGGTATGACTCATTTGGTGGGTCCGAAAGGACAAGTGGTTATCCCCAAATCCATACGCGAGCGCTTGGGCATCAAGCCCGGAGACAGGGTTGAGTTTTCACGCGAGGACGATCGAGTCGTGCTGTGGCGAATCAATCCGGCCAAGCCGTTGCGGGGTCGGTTCCGTGGCACGGGTCTGGTTGAAGAGCTGGAGCGACAGCGTTTGGCGGACTCGAACCGTGAGGACAATCGTTGACAGTCGTTCTCGATTCTTGGGCTGTGTTGCGTTATCTCGAGGACGAGGAACCGGCTTCGTCCTTGGTCGCAGACCTACTTGAGCGATCCAGGCCGCTCATGTCATGGATCAACATCGGTGAAGTGCACTACGTCGTCCGGCGGATTCATGGTCACTCCGCTGCCTCGCAGGTCATCACAGATCTGAAGCAGATCGTTGATGCCCATCTCCCAGACGAAGCACTGGTTCTTGAAGCATCCTCCATCAAAGCTGATTATCCATTGGCATATGCCGATGCGTTTGCAGCGGCTCTAGCAATGACCAACGGTGCAGAACTCTGGACTGGCGATCCAGAACTCCTCATAGATGGAGCGCCGTGGCGGTGGAAAGATCTACGTCCCGGCGTTTTGTGAACGACCTATTCAGACTGTGTTATCTGCAAGTGCGAGCCGATAGCCCTGAGCACTCCTGAATGAGACGCGACTAGTC
>JAGQSZ010000103.1 GCA_020439285.1 Microthrixaceae bacterium | reverse complement strand
CGACTGACTCCAAACGCGGCCAACTCGAAGCAGCCACGCACCTCGGGCCCTCACTCGATTCGACGAAAGCGAGTATCACTACCGGACCCGACAAGAACCAAGAGGCGACCACGACCTCAAGCGTCACTACAACGGTTCCTGTAGGCGAGACGACAACATCAACGACAACAACGGCATCTTCGGTTGTCACCACGCCTGGCGGAGTTGATACCTCCAAGGTGGTGATGGTTGGCGACTCGGTGATGCTCGGAGCTTCCGGGGCGCTCAAAGCCGCTCTGCCGGGCGCTCGTGTAGATGCCAAGGTGGGGCGTCAGTTTAAACAGATCCTCTCGGTAGTGGACTGGTATCAACGCAACGGATACCTCAATGGGCCCGTAGTCATTCACTTGGGAACCAACGGCGTCTTCAGTGACGAGGATCTCGACAACCTGGTAGCTGCAGCGGGGAAACGCAAGGTCTTATTGGTGAATGCGAAGGTTTCGCGGCCGTGGCAGTCGCTGGTGAATGAGCGCATCGCCGCTGCGGCCAGGCGTCACCCGACGGTGGTTCTCGTCGACTGGTATGGCCTGTCATCACAACATCCCGAATGGTTCGTCAACGACGGCGCCCATCTTCGGCCTGAAGGCGCAACGGCGTTCGCTGAACTAATCCGGAGCAACCTCTGAGCACTTTGAGGAGCGTTCATGCTTCTGCGTGCACGGCAGAGTAGATTCAGCCAACAAACAACCGTCCCTCTAGGAGCGATGTGAGCATCATTGAAGGAATAATCGGCAGGGAGATCCTCGACTCTCGAGGCAATCCGACAGTTGAGGTCGAAGTTCTTTTGGATTCAGGTGCTGTTGGGCGGGCGGCTGTTCCGTCCGGAGCATCTACTGGTGCATTCGAGGCGGTCGAACTCCGTGACGGTGACCAGGCTCGCTACTTGGGCAAGGGCGTGCTCCAAGCTGTGGAACACGTCAACGGACCGATCTTCGACGCTTTGGTGGGTTTCGATGCTCTTGACCAGCGTGACATCGACAGGCTGTTGATCGACCTCGACGAAACCGCCAATAAAGCGAATCTGGGTGCGAACGCCATTCTTGGAGTATCACTCGCGATCGCCAAGGCCGCCGCAGCAGAACTCGACGTTCCACTCTTCCGCTACGTCGGCGGAACCAATGCTGCTGTGCTTCCCACCCCGATGATGAATGTCATCAACGGAGGCGAGCATGCTGACAACAACGTTGACATCCAAGAGTTCATGATCATGCCGGTCGGTGCCGCATCCTTCTCAGAAGCATTGCAGTGGGGCACTGAGACTTATCACGTTCTCAAGAAGGTCGTCGGCGAGCGAGGCCTTTCCACAGCGATCGGCGATGAGGGTGGATTCGCCCCCAACCTGGCCTCCAATGAAGAAGCAGTGAAGCTGTTGATCGAAGCGATCGAGCGTTCGGGACGGGTTCCCGGCGAAGAGATCGCGATAGCGCTCGATGCAGCGTCAACGGAGTTCTTCAAAGACGGCAAGTACGTGCTTGCCAGAGAGAACCGGAGCCTGTCCTCAACAGAGTTTGCTGACTACCTAGTGGACCTTTGTGACCGTTATCCGATCATCTCGATCGAGGACGGCATGGCCGAAGAAGACTGGGACGGCTGGGCTGATCTGACCGCCAAGCTCGGCGACAGAGTGCAACTAGTTGGCGATGACCTCTTTGTGACCAACACTGAACGACTCGCCCGGGGAATCGAAGCAGGTGTGGCCAATTCGATCTTGGTGAAGGTCAATCAGATCGGGTCCCTCACCGAAACTCTCGAAGCGGTCGAGCTCGCCACCCGCAACAACTACACGGCTGTGATGTCACACCGTTCCGGTGAGACCGAGGACGTGACCATTGCGGATCTGGCCGTCGCGACCAACTGCGGTCAGATCAAGACCGGTGCACCTGCCCGCTCCGATCGCGTCGCCAAATACAACCAACTCCTTCGAATCGAGGAGAAGCTCGGCGACGCGGCCATCTATCGGGGTAGCCTTCGCTGAGCGGGGAGATCCAACTCGATGACAGCGACCAGTATCAGAGCTCATGCGACTTCTAATGTCTGGCTCATTCGCGCGCTGGTCGCCGCCTTCTTGATACTGGTCGTCTATTCGCTGCTTGTCGTACCCGCACACCGTTACTTCGCTCAACGGTCCGTAGTCGCTGATAGAAGCGCCCAACTCGGGGACATCCGCTCAGCGAATGCAGAGATGTCCCAACGGCTCAAGAGGTTGGATGACCCCGATGAGATCCAGCGAATCGCTAGGCGTGATTACGGGCTGGTAACTGAAGGGGAGGAGTCTTACACCATCCTCCCAGCAGCAACGGCTGGTCTGAATCTTCCATCTGGCTGGCCCTTTGGCCTGCTGAGCGAATCCGTGAGACGTGTCGCCGCTGGCGAGAACTGATCCTCGTGTCCTCGCCGGGGTCTCCCACAGTGGGTATTGACATTGATGATGCCGGCGACCTAGCAGCCGTCCGAGAGCTACTCGGACGTGAGCCACAAGGACGCTTCTCCGTGGCGGTCCGCTCTGCCGATGGACTTCCAATGGTTATCCGCAACGAGCCCTTGTTGGATGACGGGACGCCGATGCCGACCATGTTCTGGCTGCTCGATCGGTCCTTGAACCGTCGCATCGGCACGATTGAAGCTCAAGGAGGGGTCAAGGCTGCTGAGGCGGCGATTGACCCAGAGGAACTGCGAGCTGCTCATGAGGCGTATGCGACGGAACGTGACCGGGCGATGCCACCGGACTGGACCGGGCCTCGCCCCTATGGCGGGGTCGGAGGAACTCGCTTTGGAGTCAAGTGTCTGCATACCCACTACGCATGGTTCCTTGCGGGCGGCCCGGATCCGGTTGGGCGTTGGGTGCATGAGCAGCTTGGAGCAGATCAGTGACAGCGAATCTCTATGCAGCGATCGACTGCGGCACCAACTCAACCCGTCTGTTGATCTCCGATGGATCCACCTCAGTCGAACGACTCATGCGAATCACTCGCTTGGGTGCGGGAGTCGATCGAACCGGTCGCCTCGACCCTGACGCGATGGAGCGTACCTTCGAGGTCCTTCGCGAATACCGAGCGGTGATGGACGCCCACGACGTGGCCGGCGTTCGAATCGCAGCCACCTCAGCAGCCAGAGATGCTGCCAACAGTGACGTCTTCTTCGGCACGGCCTCACAGATCCTCGGCACAACCCCTGAACTTCTCAGCGGCGCTCAGGAGGCTGAGCTCAGCTTCCTTGGCGCAACCTCGGATCTTCCCCTGAGCGAGGGGCTGACCTTGGTCTTCGACATCGGGGGTGGATCGACGGAGTTCGCAGTGGGCTATGACAGCGTGCTCGAATCGGTATCGGTGGACGTTGGCTGCGTTCGAATGACCGAGAAGTTCATCGAGCACGACCCTCCGTTGCCAGAGGAACTAAGCAACACGCTCAGCGTCGTTTCGCAGTACATAGACGACGTCGTGAGGGAGGCTCCGCTCACCCAGGCTGCTGTCAGGTTCGTTGGCTTAGCGGGAACCGTCTCCACAGTTGCTGCAGTAGAAATCGGACTTCAAACTTATGACCGGGACCAGATCCATCACTTTGTACTGACCAGGCCGGCGGTCGAGGACGTATTCAGAACCCTTGCAACCGAGGCTCTCGAGGATCGGGTACACAATCCGGGACTCGAACGAGAGCGGGCGGATGTGATCGTCGGTGGGTGTTGTGTTCTTGCCGCCGTGGTCAGATACTTCGGCATTGATGAGCTGATCGTTTCGGAGTCCGACATTCTCGACGGACTCATTCTTTCTCAGATCGGTTGACATCCCGGTTACCTTGGGGGCGGTCATGCTGCGCAAGAAGAGCGTCGACGAACTGAGCGGTTCCCTCAGCCTGTTGAACGGCCGCCGTCTGTATCTGCGTCCACTGAGCCTGAATGACTTCGATGAGTGGCGAGAAGTGCGTCGGAGTTCAGTGGATTGGCTCACCAAATGGGAACCCAAGTCGCAACCGGGTCAACCAGACACAGTCGAGGACCGCCAAGCCTTCTCTGCTCGTTGCACGATGCGCAGCCGTGAGATGCAGCTCGGCAACTCCTACGGATTCGGAATATTCGTAAACGGACACTTCGGCGGAGAGATCAACCTGAACTCGATCCACAGAGGTGCTCAACAAAGTGCCTATGTCGGCTACTGGATCGACGAACGTCTGGCAGGCAACAGTTATATGCCGGAGAGCGTCGTTGTGATCATGGGCTTCGCCTTTGAACAACTGGGGTTACATCGCCTGCAGGTCTCGATCATTCCGCGCAACACTGCATCCCGTCGCGTCGTGGAGAAGCTCGAACTCCGTGATGAGGGAATCGCTCAGCGCTATCTCGAGATCAACGGCGTTTGGGAGGACCACATCCGATATGCGATCACCGCTGAAGAGTGGCAGGTGCGCAGAGATGAACTCCTAGCAACCTGGATCTACTGAGCGGGGCTCACTTCAGCGTCAGGACTTGTCGCTGCTGGAGATTCTTGCCTTCATCGCAGCGAGTCGTTCAGCGAACGCGGGTTGGTCCATCGACCACAGTTGGACCTCCAACTCGCTGGCGACAGCGCTTGGATGGTTCAGTGCTTGAGATGCGTCACGGATCGAGTTCTTGGCACGTATCGCCAACTCGCGCCCGCCTCTGCCTGCGCGGCCAGCCAATTCGATAGCGACATCGAGTAGGTCATCGTCGGGAACCGTCCGCCACACAAGACCCACCCGTTCGGCTTGCGTGGCGTCGAGGACCTCGCCGAACAACACCGTTGCCATCGTGGCTTGGCTACCGATGATTCCGTTCATCATCCAAGTGTGTCCGCCGCCGGGATGAATCCCGAGTGACAGGAACCGGGTATCGAAACGCGCGGATGCTCCGGCCAACCGCAGATCACACGCGAGCGCAAGGTTCATCCCAGCGCCAACGGCGGCACCGTTCACAGCAGCGATCGTGGGCAGGGGAGTGTCGGCGACTGCCAGGAAACCCGCATAGATAGCTTCGAGTCCGTCGCGACGAGATTCTCCGAGCTGGCTCAGATCGGCACCTGCGCAGAATGCTGGGGGAGCACCGGTCACCACAATTGCGGAGATTTCAGCGTCTCGCTCAGCAGCAGCGACAGCGTCGATCAGCTCCGCGTTGAGATCCAAGCTGAGTGCATTGCGCCTACCCGGGTCGTCCAATGTGAGGATCGCAACCCCGGATCGGTTCTCCACGTTGACGAGTGTCATTTAGCCCCCTGGTGTGAATGGTCGCAACCGGTGCCTCGCGCCGAGTACGGTGCCCGACGTGAGAATCCTGGTTGTTGCTGAACAGTACCCGTGGCCCGCGGCCGACGGTTACAGGCGGCGGCTCGACCACATGGTGAAAGGCTTGGCAAAGCTCGGACAAGTCGATGTTGTTGCTCTTCATCGACCCGGTACCGCTGATCCCCAAGACCCAGGTATTCCTAGTGTGAAGGCCAACGCAGTGCCTGTGGGACCAGATGCAGGACTGCGGAAATGGTTCAAGACCTGGGTTAGATCGAGATTCCCGCGCAGGGTGCTGGGCGTCGACTGGACCCCGGCTGTCGAGGAGATATCGACTGTTTCCTCACCCGGTGCTCCATATGACTTGGTCTGGTATTCGCATGTGGACTCGTGGGTTGGACTCGAGCGTCACATCCATGCCCGCAGTGCAATCGTCGACTTCGACAACCTCGAGAACATTGCACTGCGTCTGCGTCGCAAGGTGCCGCCACGGTTTGCGCCGGGCGCATCGCCGCTATCAAAGGTGAAGGTGATTGCCCGGTGGCTTACATCGAGAGCGTTCGATCTAGTGGACGAGCGACGTTGGGCCAAACTTCAGATCCGTTGTGCAGAATCGGTTGACAAGGTCGTCGTCTGCAGCGACTTGGACGTAGGGCGTTCCGGTTGTCCGAACGCTGTCGCTGTCGGCAACGGTGCTGATCGACCAGAGGCTGTGCACACCGACCGCCTATCCCTCAGATCTGGCACACCCACCATGTTGTTTGTAGGCGCACTCGACTACGAGCCCAACACTGAAGCCATGGAATGGTTCGTGCGTGACGTGTTCCCTGCGATCCGTGCGCAGGTACCTGACGCGAGCGTGAGGATCGTCGGTCGGGGAAGTGACCTAATCGCGTGGACTTCAGAAGTCGACGGGGTTGAACTCGTCGGTTCAGTTCCATCAATCGAATCCGAGCTTCTCAACGCTGATGTCTCGATCGTTCCCATACAGGTGGGTGCTGGTACACGACTGAAGGTTGTCGAGGCACTTGCCAACTACATCCCAATGGTCACGACAACGGTCGGCTGTGAGGGAATTGACCTGGTGGACGGAACCCACGGTCTGATCCGTGACGACGCCCACTCCTTTGCCCAGGCATGTGCATCGTTGCTCACCGATGGCGAGCTTCGACACGAGCTTGCGATTGGCGGCGCTGCACTATTCGAGGAGCGTTATGACTGGGCGCTCATTGAGTCCCGAGTGGCCGATCTCGCTAGGTCAGTCATCGACACAGCCTGCTGAGGCAGCGACTCATTCAGTTGCGGTAGATGTCTCGTCTACCTGGAGGTCCTCAGCGAGTGGTCGATCGCGCAAGACCGCCGGTGAATGACGGAAGAACTGTTCGACATCCCGTTCGTAGCGGTAAGCCGGGCGGTGTGCTCCGATTGTGCGCCGGAGTCGAATCGATTCGATGAACTCCTCGATGGCCTCAGCTGAGGAGTACTGGTATTCGAATCCAATGTTCTTGAACTTCGAGTTGTCGACACCACGCCCGTATTTGAGGAGTGATTCGTATTCCTCGGGAAGGTCAACTACCCCGATTCGGCGGAGTGGTGCCGATAGCAGTTGAGTCCCAAAGGGAGGGAACGGAATGTTGCGCCGACCACAGATGTGGGTGACTTCTGACCACGGGATCTGCTCGTCTCCAGCAACGTTGTAGATCCCCGCAAGGTGTGCATCGAAGGCGAACAGAAGTGCCCGAACGACATCGCGTTCGTGAACGAACTGGAACCGGGGATCGAAGCCGGCCAGCGAAGGCACCAAGGGATGCTGCAGCAGTCGTGTCAGTGGCGTCTCTATCTCGGCTCCGACCACATTGGAGAACCGCAACAACGCCACATTGACGTGAGGGTTGTCCTCAGCGAAGTCATGCACGTAGCCCTCGACTGCTGCCAAACTGCGTTCGATGGGTTGGGTGGCGCGGCGTGATCGGGGGCTGTCCTCTGTGAACCACGTTGGATCCTCGGGGGCGCTGCCATAGACCATTGTCGAGGACTTCACGATCACGTCCCGAACTGTGGAATTTGGAGCGGACGCGGCGGCGAACAGGTTCATGGTGCCGATCACGTTGATCTCGTGCATCGATCTGGTCGACATCATCGTTGGGTCCACCACTAGGAACGTGTGGATGATCGTGTCGACCTGAGTTGCCCGAACGATGCGCGACAGGATCGAGTAGTTGGCGTCGACTCTGACGTATTCGGTTCGCTCGAGTTCTACTGTCGGTTCGAACACGTCGAGACCAACGATTGTCTCGACATCGGGATCTGCTTCTAGGGCCTGAGCAACTCGACCGCCCCAAAAGGTCCCGAGACCTGTGACGAGCACGCGGCGACCGTGCGAGCGGGGTTTGTCGGCGGCGGTGGGAACTGTGCGTGTGTTCTTACTCACCCGAACCACACACTCCTTCTGTTGCGTAGCATCTCGTAGAGAGCTGCTTGGATCGTGTCACGGATTGCTTCGGACTCATCCATGATCTTTGAACGGCTGTAGCGCTCGAGATCCGGTGGTACGTCGAAGTGGACTGGATCCAGAACCTTGATCTTGAACTTCGCCGGGAAGTAGGCGACTGCGCCAAGCGGGCCAGCTAGCAACATGTTGGCAGTGACGGGCACATAGGGAAGTCCGAATGCCTTGGCCACCGATGGGAGTCTGACCATGATCGGCATCGATTCCTCGGCTCCGACCAGTGCGATGGGAATGACCGGAACACCGGCTCGCATAGCGATCTCTACGAAGCCCCCTCTTCCGAAGCGACGTAGCTTGTAACGCTCGGCGTAGGTCTTGGCGGGGCCCTTAGTGCCTTCTGGGAATACCAGCACCAGTTGGTCCTGCTCGCGCAGTAGGCGATACGCGTTGTCGGGGTGTGCTGGCAGGCCGCCGAGACGATTCCAATAGGTGCCTACGACTGGAACCTTGCGAAAGAAATTATCTGCCAGCCCATAGACAGGGCGGTTCAGTTCGGTCTCGATCCCATGCATGATCGCTGGTGCGTCTGACGGAATCGCACCAGCGTGGTTGGCGACCAACAGTGCTCCCCCTTGGGGGATCTTCTCCAAGCCGTCCCACTCAACCCGGAACCAGTTCCTGTACATGGGGTCATACAGGGCGCGAGCCAATGTGCGCATCTTCTCGGAGCGGCCCCACTCGTTGACATCACTGTGGCGCATCGGGTTGAGCTCATCGGGGTTGGGTCGAGGCTCCCTTACCGCCGGTAGGGATGTGTGTTCATCCGCTAGGTCAACAGCCACGACTTTCGGAGCTCGGGTCCGAGTGGGCCTAGGAGTGGCTCGGGTGTCGATCCGCGGATCGCGAAGACCTAGGTGTTACCCGTCAGGACATCGTTCCGGTTTGTGGGAGGTGGTTGAGCCGTCGGGACATCGTTCCGGTGGTGGAGGTGTGGTTCCGTCGGGACATCGTTCCGGTTATCGGAGGGTGTTGGCGAGGTTGAAGGTGTCGTCGTGGATGATTTGGCCGTCGCCGGTGACGATGATGACTCGTTTGGAACGGACTTTGATGATCGCTGTGACGTATTGGTGGGTTTGGTCCTCGGGGACTGTGATCCGTTTGCCGAACAAGTCGACGCGTCTGTTCGAGCGGACGAAACGGACGACTTCTATTCGGCCT
>JAGQSZ010000102.1 GCA_020439285.1 Microthrixaceae bacterium | reverse complement strand
AATCAATCGACACAGACGTTGTTTCAGCACTACTCGACCTAGCTGGCGACGCTGATAGAGACAGCGGAGACCGCCGAAATGCTCCGATCACTTGCTTCCTCGCGGGCGTACTTCTGGGCGCCGGCGGCGGAGCCGTCACCGCTGCTTCGGTGAGCGCTTTGCGGGCTTCGTGAGCTGGGGCATCAGCTCCCGCAGAACCACCCGAGTGGCGCTCAGCCGAACCTTTTTGCGACTGATGCCACGCGTTGCAGGTTCGCCGCGGCTGAGTGGCTAGTGTCAGTCAAAGCCAGTCACAGCCGGTCCGCCCATCGGGTCAATGACAGGAGTGAGTCTTGGAAGAACCAACCGCAGTCGAACGCCACGCAAGCGGGTCAGGTAACAGCGCACAGCGCCGCTCCCCGAAGGTGATCAGGACAGGAACAGGCGGGTTGGATGTACGTGCGGCGGTCTGGGGTTTCGCCGCGGTCATCGTGGTGCTCGTCGGCGTATATGTGGGATCGGGCAACCTCAGGTGGTTCGACGCCGCTCTCGCCGGATACCTGATCGGCGTTCTTCTGGCGGTCTTCGCGACCGTCTACCGATACTTGGTTTGGATCCAACGTCCGCCGACGGCCGTACTCAACCGAAGGGGATGGGAATCGTTCCGCCGCAAAGGCAAAGTCGGAGCGAACGTCGGCGGGCTCATCGGATTGGTCTTCACCAACATCTTCGCCCAAGGCTTCATTCGCAGGCGCTCCGTGGCTCGTTGGGCCGCACACCAACTCGTGTTCTGGGGCTGCATACTCGCAGCGGCCGTCACGTTCCCGCTCACCTTCGGGTGGCTCCACTTCGAGTCCGTTGGCCAGGAGGGTTCCCACTACCGGGCGTTCCTGTTCGGTATATCGACAGCATCGTTCCCCGCCGAGAGTCTCATTGGGTTCGTCACCTTCCACCTGTTGAACATCGCGGCGTTCCTGGTCATCGGCGGAGTGCTCGTATTCCTGCACCGTCGACTTCGGGACCCCGGAGCACTCGCAGTCGAGCGCGCCACGGACTTCCTCCCGCTGGCAGGTCTGTTCGCAGTGTCGATCACCGGGCTGTTCCTGACGGTCTCCAGTCTGTGGCTCGAAGGTCGCTACTACAGCTTCCTCACCGACCTGCACGCGCTCACTGTCATCCTCGGACTCCTTTACATCCCGTTCGGCAAGCTGTTCCATATATTCCAGCGGCCGGCCAACCTGGGCGTGCACTACTACAAGCAGGCCGGAGCGGAAGGCGAGCAGCAACTGTGCCGGGTCTGTGATGAGCCGTGGGCATCCAAGATGCAGATCGATGACCTGAAGTTCGTCCTACCCCAGGTGGGATTCGATTACGCCCATGAGGGCAGTTCCAACTGGCAGGACACCTGTCCCAGCTGTCGACGCAAGTCGATCGCTCTAGCCCAGACCCAACGCGTAGGAGGTTTCGGCTGATGGCAGAGTTACCGGTCACAGAAGAAGAACTGATCGCCAAGTACGGACCGCACCTGAACGAGGCCCCTCCCGGAGGCTGGAACGCCGGACTCGAAATAGACCGTGAGGTGAAGACCCACTGTTGTTTCTGTGGTCAACAGTGCGGCATCAAGTTGAAGGTCAAGGACGAACAAGTAGTCGGGTTCGAGCCCTGGTACGAGTTCCCATTCAACCAAGGCAAACTCTGTCCCAAGGGCGTCAAGCGTTACCTCCAGGGCGCACATCCAGATCGTCTATTGGACCCATTGGAGCGCGACCCGTCATCCGAGGGCGGATTCAGACCCACGACATGGGACGCCGCACTCGACCGGACGGTGAGTGAGATCAAGAGGATCCAGGGCACCTACGGCAAGGACGCGTTCGCCGTGCTGTCAGGCGTCTCGATCACAAACGAGAAGTCCTATCTGATGGGCAAGTTCGCTCGGCTCGGGTTGCAGACCGCGAACCTTGACTACAACGGACGCCTCTGCATGGTCTCAGCCGGCGCTGCCAACAAACGCGCACTCGGCATGGACCGTGCCCCCAACCCGTGGTCCGACATTCCTCTTGCCGACGTCGTGTTCGTTGCAGGATCAAATGTTGCGGAGTGCTCGCCGATAACCACCAGTTACATCTGGCGGGCCCGGGACCGTGGAGCGAAGCTGATCGTCGCTGATCCCAGAGTCACCCCGCTTGCTCGTACCGCCGATGTCTTCTTGGGTCTCAAGCCCGGAACCGACTCGGCGTTGATGGGAACGATCCTCCACATCCTCATCGTGAACGACTGGTTGGACCACGACTTCATCGCGAATCACACCGTCGACTTCGAACAGGCAGCTGAAGCAGTCAAGAACTACACCCCCGAGTGGGGCTCGCAGGTATGTGGAGTTCCCAAGGACCGGATTATTGAAGCCGCCCGTCTGTGGGGGACTTCCGCGACGGGAATGTTGTTGCACGCCCGTGGCATCGAACACCACAGCAAGGGTGTCGAGAACGTTCTCAGTTGCATCAACTTGGGACTCGCCACCGGAAAGTACGGCAAACCTGGTTCGGGTGTGTCCACGATCACCGGTCAGGGCAACGGACAAGGTGGACGCGAGCAGGGACACAAGTGCGATCAGCTTCCCGGCAACCGTGATATCTCCAACCCCGAGCACCGCGCCTACATCGCATCAGTGTGGGGGTGTGACGAATCCGAGATACCCCACAAGGGTCTGAGCGCTCAGGAGATCGTCAACGCGATCCACGACGGCGAGATCAAAGGGTTGCTGTCGATCTGTTTCAATCCACTGGTCTCACTACCGGACACCAAACACACCGCCGAGGCGCTCGCCAAGCTCGAGTTCTATGTGCCGATCGACTTCTTCCTGTCCGAATCCGCGCAGTACGCGGACGTGGTCCTAGCCGGAACCCTCCAAGAAGAAGACGAGGGAACCACCACGTCGGTTGAGGGACGTTGCATCAAGATCAACCAAGCAGTGCGCCCACCAGGCAATGCCCGCAAGGACTGGGAGATCATCCTTGACATCGCCCGCAGGATGGGTCGTGGCAGGTACTTCGAATTCGAAGACACCGAGGACATCTTCAACGAGATGAAGGTCGCGTCCCATGGCGGAACCGCCGACTATTTCGGTATGACATGGGATCGCATCGAAGACGAGTTCGGGATCTTCTGGCCATGCCCCGAAGAGGGACACCCCGGCACCCCGAGGCTCTACGAAGGCGGACAGTTCGCCCACCCTGATGGCAAGGCCCGATTCGTCGGCGTTCCCTATCGGGAGGCCGCCGAGGTCGTCGACGATGAATATCCGATCTGGCTCACGACGGGACGTGTGGTCTCGCAGTATCTATCTGGCACCCAGACACGTCGCATCGGCCCGCTAGTCGAGCAGTATCCCGAACCGCTTTGTGAGATGCATCCCCGGTTGGCCGAACAACTTGGTGTCACCTCGGGTGACATTGTCGAGGTCAGTTCCCGTCGCGGTTCAATGAGCCTGCCTGCCCGTGTGGTGGAGTCGATCAGGCCAGACACGGTGTTCATCCCGTATCACTGGGCGGGAACCAAGGCAGCGAATCAGTTGACCAATCGTGCTCTCGACCCCGTGTCGAAGATCCCCGAGTACAAGGTGAGCGCAGTGCGTGTCGCGAAGGGCGAAGGCCACACCAAGATCTATGACCGGCGGGTCACCACCTTGCAGGAGAAGGGTCAGAGTTCATGAACCATCTCATCCAGGGAAAGATGTTCGTGATCGATCAGAGCCGCTGCATCGGCTGTGAGGCTTGTGTGCAGTCATGCGAAGAGTGCGGAACTCACCGCGGGCAATCGCTCATCCACCTCGAGTTCGTTGACCGGGGCGCGTCCACACAGACTGCCCCGATGGTCTGCATGCATTGCGAGGACCCCACCTGCGCGAATGTGTGTCCTGCCGATGCGATCAAACAGAACGAGGACGGAGTGGTGCAGTCCGCGCTCAAACCCCGGTGCATCGGGTGTTCCAACTGTGTGAACGCGTGTCCGTTCGGAGTGCCGAAGTACTTCGCTCTTCCCGACCAGATGATGAAGTGCGACATGTGTTACGACCGGACCTCGGTCGGGCTCGCTCCGATGTGCGCATCGGTGTGTCCAAGTCAGGCGCTCTGGTTCGGGGCCCCTGAGGAATTCGCCGAAACCCGGCGGGGTGATCTGATTCATGAGTACCGCTTCGGAAACCAACTCGTTCCGACCAAGGTCGCAACAGTTGTGGACGATCGCACCTTCGGGCCCATCGATGTGATGGGAGAACCCGGTGGGCAGCGTTGGCAAGATGACCCGTTCGGCCTCGAGGAGGTTTGACAGTGGATGATGCAGAGCGACGACGAGCGGCCGATGCCCGGAACTCGGCACGAGAACTGAGACGGGCCGGTCTTTATGCCGAGGATGAACCGTTGTGGAAGGAAGACTTTCCTCTCACATCCGCTGGCGAGGAGTACATTCAGCGCCGTCAGTTCACCCGGTATCTTCTCGCTACCTCAGCGGCTTTTGCTGTGGGGACCGCTGGCGCCGCGGCTTGGGCGAATCTGCAGTCGGCCAATCATGGCGAGGCGCAGCGAATAGTCGAGTTGGACAAGGTGGCCAACGGGTCGGAGTACCTGTTCAGCTATCCGACTGACAAGGACCCGGCGCTGTTGATCCGCCTACCTGACGGTGAGTTGCGTGCCTTCTCCCAGAAGTGCACGCACTTGGGTTGCGTCGTCTACTACCAACCCGAGAATGAACGGATCTTCTGCCCTTGCCACCACGGTGTGTTCGAACCCTCTACCGGTGACGCCACCGCAGGACCTCCGGAACGTCCACTCCAAAAGATCGACATAGAAGTTCGCAACGGCGTGGTTTGGGCCAAGGGAATGGAAGTCTGACATGGCGCCCAATACAGGGCCGGTGCGTGCCCAGAACAACCGCAGCGGTGGAATCCTCGTCTACCTGTTGGTGCTGGTCTCCCTGCAGATTTTCATGATGGTCGTCGCAGTCGAAGGCGTGATGTCGCACAACGCGTCGCTCGCTACCGCTGCAGCGGTGTTCTCGGTGTTGACCACCGCCATGGCCTTCGGGTTCCGCTGGTTCATCACTGACTGAGTCCCACCGCATCGATTCCGATTCACAAAGCCGAATCACAAAGAGCCCAACGGAACCCCATGGTTGAATCAGGTATGAGCCCAGAGTCCACTGAGCCCGTCAACAAGGAATCGGCGTCTGGTCGCCCAGTCGGACCAGGTCCAATAGGCGGCGACATTTCAAATGTCCTCTACGGATTGGGCGACCGATTCAAGGTGTCATCGCTGACCGAGCGGCACTCGTCCACCGCGGTGATGGGACTGTTCGCCTTTGTCAACGGTCTTGTCGCTATCGCGCTGATGTCGCTGGCCGCCCTCGCTACCGGTCAGCCGCTCATCTTCCCATCACTTGGACCGACGGCGTTCTTGTTGTTCTACACACCTACCGCGCCCGCAGCGTCTCCTCGCAACACCCTGTGTGGCCACGCGATCGGTGCTGCCGCCGGATACCTGTCACTGGTCGTGTTTGGATTGACCCAAGCCGGTCCCGCTCTGGCCGAAGGGGTCACGATGGCACGAGTCGGGGCAGCTGCACTATCGCTCGGACTGACAAGTGGAGTGATGGTCTGGTCCAAGGTTCCACACCCTCCCGCTGGAGCCACCACGCTCATCATCTCCCTAGGGATCCTCACCAAACCCCCACAGCTAGCCGTGTTGATGCTCGCTGTGTGCCTCTTGGTGGTGC
The DNA here is from genome assembly GCA_020439285.1 of Microthrixaceae bacterium. GTDB lineage: Bacteria > Actinomycetota > Acidimicrobiia > Acidimicrobiales > Microtrichaceae > JAGQSZ01. The sequence continues at coordinate 3,261 of JAGQSZ010000102.1, read as the reverse complement.
AGGGTTTTGTGATCAACCGTTTGGCCGGAATCGACTATCCGATCTGGTCAAGGCGAAAGGACTGACATGGCAATCGATTTCACTCTGTCCCCAGAGCTCGAAGAGATTCGAATGCGGGTACGGGAGTTCATCACTGACGTGGTACGTCCGGGTGAGGCTCAGATCTCTGACCCGGAAGAGATCGAACGAGCGGAGTATTTGACCATCTTGTTCGGGATGCGGGACCAGGCTCGTGAAGCGGGATTGTGGTTGCCTCACATGCCCGTCGAGTGGGGCGGGATGGGACTCGGACATGTTGCGCTGGCGATGGTTCAGGCCGAGGCCGCGAAGTCCTACTACGGGCCCTTCGTCATGAACTGTCAGGCTCCAGATGAAGGCAACATGCACACCTTGTTGCACTGGGGAACCGATGAACAAAAGGAGAAGTATCTGCGGCCACTGTGCGAGGGCATGGCCATGAGTTGCTTCGCCATGACCGAACCAGAAGTCGCCGGATCAGACCCGACCCTGATTCGCACAACCGCTGTCCAAGACGGTGAGGAGTGGGTCGCGAACGGTCACAAGTGGTTCATCTCCAATGCTCGACGTTCGAGTTTCGCGATTCTGATTGCCCGCACCGAGGACAACCCGGATATGCCCCAGGCTGCGAACACTGCGTTCATTGTCGACATCCCGTCTGAGGGTTGGAATCGTGTCCGTGAGATCGAGACCATGCACGGCGGCACCGGACATTCAGAGATCGTCATCGAGGACCTGCGCATACCGGCCGCCAACATGTTGGGCGGCAGGGGACAGGGCCACATGCTCGGTCAGTATCGACTCGGCCCGGCTCGATTGGCGCACTGCATGCGGTGGATCGCCCAAGCTGAAGTCGCACTCGACATGATGGTGGACCGGTCGCTCAACCGTTTTGCGCACGGTTCGATGCTGGCGGAGAAGCAGGGAATCCAGTGGATGATCGCGGATTCAACCATGGAGTTGTATCAAGCGAAGTTGATGGTTCTGCATGCTGCGTATCGGATCGACAACAAACTCGATTTCAAGAGCGAGGTGTCGATGGCCAAGCATTTCGTGGCCAACATGTTGAACCGTGTCATCGATCGCTCGATCCAGGTGCACGGCGCGCTCGGCTATTCCAAGGACACGCCACTCGCGACGATGGCCCAACACGCTCGTTGGGCTCGTTTCGCAGACGGAGCCGATGAGGTCCATCAGGTGCGTATCGCCCGACGAACGATCTCCGCGTATCGCGACCATGGCTCGACGCGTGCTGCCACGGGTGACCTTCCGATCTGAGCGGCTAGGGATCTGCATGGTTTGGTCTGCATCATTTGAGAAGATGGCTTGATGCATTTCGAGCCCGGAACGAACAGGCTGCTCCGAGTAATGCATCGTCCGCCCTCTACCTCGAAGCGATCGGACAACTCGACCCCGACGACCAACACACCGTCCGCAGCCTCATCGAAGCCATCCTCCTCCGCCACGACACCCGCCGCTGGACCCAAGTCAGCTGATTCGTGACCTCCTGGCGAGACAGCGCCTCACCCAGGCGCAGGACGACCTCGACGGTCTGCTCGGTGTCGCCATCGAGTTCGCCCAACAGCAGCTCGACACACGCGGCGAGTTCTTCCCCTACGCGACAGCGATCGGGACCGACGGCCAAGCCGAGATGATCGCCGCACGACCCAACGCCCACGACGAGCACCCGGCATCTGCCGATGTCATCGACGCGTGCATCGCTGCGCTCACCAACAAGAGCGGCCAGATCCGTGCCGGTGCCGTCGTCGCCGACGCGGAGTTCGTGCAGTTCCACCCCACCGCCCTCGACGTCGGGCTGGAGCCAGCGCCTCTGGCCTCGGAAGCACTGCGCGGCGAAGGCGCCTTGCTCATCAACTCGGACGGGCGTCGCTTCATGCGCGATGTGGCACCCGAAGCTGAACTTGCGCCCCGCGACATCGTCGCCCGAGCTGTGTTCGCCGAGATCGAGGCAGGACGCCGCGTGTTCCTCGACTGCCGGCAGGCGATCGGGGCGCACTTTCCGGACGCCTTCCCGACCGTTTACGCCCACTGCAAAGCGGCCGGCATCGACCCTGTGACCGAGCCTATTCCGGTGGCGCCAGCCGAGCACTACCACATGGGCGGCATCGCCACCGACACCCGCGCGCGCACCTCGGTTGCCGGCCTTTGGGCGGTCGGCGAAGTTGCATCAACCGGCCTCCATGGCGCCAACCGCCTCGCCTCCAACTCTCTACTGGAAGCCGTGGTGTTCGCAGCCCGCGCGGCCGATGACATCGCCCAGGTGGTCGGCGACGGACGCGGCGTGGCCCAGGCCGCACTTTACCGGGTAGCTGGTGCCAAGCCGGTCGACCATGCCGCGCGCGAGGATGCGATCGCGCTCATTCGCGACACGATGAGTGCCGATGTCGGCGTCGTGCGGACCCGCCGCAGCCTCACCCGCGCACTGCTCACCCTGCGTGAGATCGCCGACACGGCCGGCAACGACACGCAGCTCGCCAATATGGCGCTGGCCGCCCGTCTCGTCACGGGCAGCGCGCTCTTGCGGACCGAAAGCCGCGGCGGTCACTATCGCCGGGATTATCCAGACCCTGATCCCAGCAAGGCGCAACGCAGCTTCGTTACTCTCGACGAGTTGGAGGCCCTCGAATGCCGCATCGCATCGGCGACGATGGCGCAGACGTCAGAAACATGGCTGGCGATGGACGCAGAGGTCGCCTGCGCACCATGAGCGCCATGTCTGCCCCAACCGAGCTGGCGCCACTGCCGCGATCTTTGCTCGAGAAGGCCGTCGCCGACGCACTTGCCGAGGATCTCGGTCTCGTTGGCGATATCACCACCAACGCCACCATCCCGGCCGATGCCACCGCCCGCGCCCTGCTCCGAGCGCGTCGCCCTGGCGTTGTTTCCGGACTGGAGATTGCCCGCTCGGCCTTTCATGCACTCGACCCCGCACTCGCATTCGAGGCCGTATGCGCCGATGGAGCGCATGTTCTGCCCGGAGACACCCTTGCCAAGATCTCCGGCAATGCACGCGCGATCCTGTCCGCCGAGCGCGTAGCACTCAACTTCATGGGCCGCATGTCGGGCATCGCCACCCTGACGCGCGCCTACGTCGATGCCGTGTCGGGAACTAAAGCTGCCATCGTCGACACGCGCAAGACGACGCCACTGCTGCGGGCCTTCGAGAAATACGCCGTGCGCTGTGGCGGCGGCCGTAACCATCGCATCGGCCTCTACGACGCC
>JAGQSZ010000101.1 GCA_020439285.1 Microthrixaceae bacterium | reverse complement strand
TGGTGAAAACTCCTTTTTGTTTGTTCCATTTAGTTTAGCTCGTTTTCCCGTATTTTGATTGCCATTTTCCGTCCCCCGTAAATTGATAATCAAAAAGTAACACCCAAATGCTTCACATTCTCCATAATTCGAGTTATTGTAGTAATTATGAATTCGGTTTTCGTTCCATATACCTACGAGGAGTTGCTCGAAGCGCAACTCCTCGTGGAGGAAGCCGAGTGTCTGGCGGCACGGGCGCGCCGCGACCGCGACCGGGTAGCGGAAGCCCTACACGCTGCGGGGGTGCCGATCACCCACCTCGCCAAGAAGCTCGGGCTGTCGCAAGCAGCCCTCAGCTTCAGGCTCATTGCCCGCCACCGCGAACGGGTGTTAGGCGAGTCCCAACAGACCATGCAAGATGGAACCACCACCGAAGGAGCCGTGAGCTGAAATGGCGATCCAACCTGGAAGCCTCCGTGACCTCGCGGAGTCACCGATCAGCTATAGCCGGGATGACTACGACAACCCTGTGGCTGATGTGCTCGATGGGCACCTCGCCACTCTGAACGCGGATACGTCCACAGCCGCTGGGCTGCAGGACGAGCTGAAAGCCGTCATCGAGGAAGCCGTCACCGAAATTGGCAAGTTGGCGGAAGCGCAGAAACGGTATGACGAGGCGGAGATCGCCGAGGCGGATGCCGATGGTCCGGCGGCGCAGCGGAAAGCGCAGAAGGAGCTGCGGGAAGCAAAGAGGGCGTTGGACGAAGCCGAAGCCGAGTGGGAGACCAAGAAAGCGGAACTCTTGGCGAAGCTCCTGGACATTCTGCAGCGCGCCGGACTGCTGGGCGGCGGGACGGGTAGCCCGCGCGATAACGACCGCTGGGATGAGGACGACCCGACCAAACCCAAGCCGTCCTCGGACAAGCCTGGGGACTCTCCGTCCTCGGACAGCCCCTCCTCGGACTCACCTGGTGATAACCCATCATCGGATAGCCCGTCCGGACAAACCCAGCTCAGCGCGGACACCGCGACGCCGACCCAGCAACAGCAGCAGGCGTATCCAAATGTGACCCCACAGCAGCAACAGCAGCCGTCAGCGGCGATGTCGCCTTCCGCTGGGATGCCCACCGCAGCGTCCCCGAGTGCGTTCAACAGCCCCCGTCCCCGCGACAAGGACAAGGACAAACCGCGCGACATAGACGCTGATCGTGGTGTCCTTCCAGTGGCATCGCCCGTCCCCGTCGCCACGTCTGTGGACAGGGGAAGCAGCGTCAACGGGGGCGTGACGACTCGTGACGTGTCCGGTAAGCCTTCGACTAGCTTGAGCACATCCGGACAAGTCCCTGGCGCTGTGAACGGACAGAACCCACGCGGCGGTGTTGGCGGGATGGTAGGCGGCGCTCCGCCTCCCATCGGTTCTGGCGGCAAGGCGGACACTGCTGGCAAGCGCGGCGGGAAGCGCTTCGACCTGGAGTCGCTTTTCACGAAGCCGGACAACGACGACCAGCGTGTGAATTCAGGCTCCCTGTCCAAGGATTCCATCTCGGCGATGGATAAGGAGCGGACGGACGAGGAAGACCGTATGTATCGCGCGATGCGCGAAAGCGCGAAGAGAGCGATGGAAAAGAAAGCGGGATAATGATGAAAACTGTGCGTGCCCTTGGACTTTCAGCGGTAGTAGCAGCCCTGGTACTCAGTGGTTGCTCCACCGCCACCGAAGGGCGCGCGCAGCAGGACACCACCGCAACTACCTCTACCGCCGTCACCTGTCCTGACGGAACCGTCCTGACGAAGATCGGCAAATGCGATCCCGCGATGACGACGACCACTTCGCCGTCAGCGTCACCTAACGCGAACCCGATACCCGCCGCGCCTGATGTGAGCGCGTGCGACGGGACGCAATGTGACCTCACGACATCGGACGATGAGGTTGACCGTCTGGTGTCCGAGGCGTTGGACGACGTTGCGCATATGTGGAAGCTCATGAATGTCGATGTCCACCTGCATCTCTACAAGGGTGGAGCGGTTGATTGCCCCACCCCTCGACGTGCCGACGCAACAGCCTGGACATGCGTGATGACGAACTCAGGAGGGTGGAGCCCCGCAGAGATGCGGAGATGGGCAACGGATCACGGTACGTCCCTTGAAGACACAGTCCGAGCCATCGTTGCTCACGAGATTGGGCATATCGTCATCGACGGGTTTGGAGCATCGTCCGACGACATGGTCACCGATGAAACACGCGCCGACTGCCTCGCTGGCGGCTACTCGAACTGGACAATGACGACCAGTGACTCCGCGATGGGACAGCTCAGTCTCGACACCACGAAGCGCGTTCTCAAGGGACCGCGACGAAACGCCGCGATTGAAGCCGGTTATAACGGCACAGCTAAGACATGTGCGGAGTACACACCATGACCAAAAACAGCAACGTCATCGACGCCGAAGTAGTGTCCGTCGAATATGACGACGACAAGCCAACTACCAAGGCGCACAACACAACTACCACCCGCCGCGGTATGGCTGGGCAACTCCAGCGGCATGTCCAGAACCTGTCACCAGAGCGCAAGGCGGCGTTCAAAACCATCGCCAAGAAGGGCGGCATCGTCGGTCTCGCCGCCTACGCCGCGTCCCTCATCACCCCCAAGCTGACCGACCAGTTCGCGGGCGAGGGTGACCACCATTGGACTTGCAAACCGCCCGAGCATGGACGCACGCAGTTCTATCCGGTGACGGGAAACGGCAACTATGACGACGCCGCTCAGGTTGACAAGCTCGACGCCGAGACCGACACCCTCAACAAGACGACGTTCGGATACGACCCCGAGTCCATCCGTAGCTTCCACGATAATCCCTGCGTGGACGGGTGCGTACACACCATCACCGAACCGTCAACGCTCACAGCCGATGTCGCTGACCGATACTTGTCCGACGTGCACGACCTCCTTGGCGACACCATCAGCGACCTGAACCGCTCGGCGGAGGAACCTTGGGTACAGACCCTGATCCAGGAGCGGTACAACACCTTGTCCGACCGCCAGGACGAGGTTCAGACCATCTCCACCGCTTGCGGGAAGATGCTCGGTTCCACCAACTCCGCCGCCACCGAGGCTCATTCCTTGCTGCGCAACACGATTAGGAAAACGAGGGCAGACCTCGCCAACGGATACGCCAACGGACAGTCTGGTTTCAGCTGGACAGCAACAGCCGCTGGCGCTGCCGCTGGACTGAAGAAGGGGATCGTCGGCGCAGGGATTGGCGCTGTGGGAGCAGGCTTGGTCAGCGGATTGTGGAACGATCACTTCCCGGACGACATCAAGGAGGCGATGGACACCAGGCTCGATGACGCCGCATCCAAAGCTAAAGCGGCACTTGAAGAAAACGACGACGATGTGGAGATGTTCAAAACCGTTGTGGACGACTTCGGTGGGACACGCGGGGAGTCCGTCTTCGACCGCGCCAAGGACACCATCGGGGACATGTGGGACAAAGTGACCGGGATCCTTCCCGATAGCCTTCCTGGCGACGACCTCGACCCCCTGGGCAAGCTCACGGACATCACCGCAAGCCCCCTGGGCACGGACAGCCCGAGTGTCACGTCCCCGAGCACACCAACGCCGAGTGCAGCGACTCCGACGACGAACAGCCCCCTGGGCAATGTTCAGACCCCCAGCATGCCGTCCATGTCCAGCCCCCTGGGCACGAGTCCGATGTCCAGCGCGACTACGCCGACGACGCCCACTTCGGCGATGAGCCCCGCCGCGTTCGACCAGTTGATGGGGAACGAACCCGAGTCGACACCTGAACTGTTCGATGGCACGGAAGTCCCGACCGATGAGGACGCCAGCTCGGACAGCGGGGACACGGACACTTCCGACGACGTGGTGACTGATCCCGAGACGGTGTCCGAGGATGAGACCAAGGACGACACGTCCGATGGTGAAGTTGTCACCGACGACGCCGCGCCAGTGCATGAAGGGGACGCCCCCGCTGAACCCACCGACGAGCAGAAGCGCACCGTCCAGTTGCCCGATGGGCGTCAGGTGACTTTCCCAACGGAACAGCACGCTGCGCTTGTACGGGAGATGCTGAACAGCAACCCGGAGCACCCCGTCACCTTGTACGACGCCGCCGACAAAGCGGGGTTCACGCTCCCGCCGATGGGAACCGATATCGGAACCCCCGTTCCTCCGATGGACGTTCAGCCTGGCGACGTTGTTCGCGGCGCGGATGGGACAGGCGTCGCTATCGGCAACGGCGAAGTCCTCATGGAAAGCGGCGAGATTCGCCCCGTCGAGGAAGTGGCGAAGGTTGGCAGCGCCGATCAGGGGATCTTCCGTCTGGAGACCGCCACCGATGCTCCCGCACCAGCTCCTGCCGCAGCGCCTGTGGTTCCGCCACCTGCGACAGTGACGGAACAGGTTCAGCCGACAGCTCCTGCCGCTGAACAGCCACCAGCTCCCGCACCTGTGGTTGGGGAGCCAGCTCCCGCTGCGCCAGCGGTGACGGGCGACCCGCTCGACCTCCTCGCCGCCGTCTGACGGTAAGCCCACTGGAGCCGCCCCGACGCCGCGCTACGCGCGTCGCACTCCTAGGGAGTCCCTCGGGACGACACGACGATGAGTGACCAGCCTACTGATGCCAGTAACGTGGCTGGTCAGGAGTGTGCCCGACCTAGGCGGGCATGCAGGATCCTCACGCTGTTCGGAACGGGGCGTCCACTGTGGGCATGTTCCCGCTGCGCGACCACGTTAATGAGTCCTGAACACGCCCCGCGCAGCGTGTTCAGTTCTCCGCCGCGGTGTTCCCCTTCTTGCTTCTACGCCGCGTAGACCTCACTTATCCCCGCAGCGTTGACAAACCTCCCATAAAACATGGGAGTTATGGGAGAAAACTCCCATGTTTTGACTGGCGCGAAATTCTAGGAGCTGGGAGCCCTTCATAATACGAAGTGAGAATTTATTTTATTTTATTTAATATAGGCTCTGAGCTGCGGTTATACAGTTAGGCTCCTACGCGGCGCTGCAAACTTGGGGGCTTCTGCGCACACGCGGCGAAAACCTCCCATATCTCCCATACCTCCCATGTTTTGCCGTTTCATGGGAGTTTTTGGTGGCAAAACATGGGAGGTTCGCGGTGTCACGTCCCGCCCATAAACGCGGCGTAATTCACGGTCGGCGCGGCGGGTATGGCTCACGCTGCCCGTTTACGTTACCAAATCGTTATATTCCACTATTTTGGTGTTAAGGCGACATTAGACCCGCAGGTAGACGCTCTGGCATTTTGCAAGAAACTAGCGAAGTTACGTCTTGATTAACAAAAATGGCAGGTCAGGGGATGTTTTGGCGTGAATTAGTCCTTGACTTCCGCGTTATTCGAGTTAAATTTAATAAAGCTCAATACCGCAGCTTGGCAACCATACAGACGCACAATGGATATTCCCAATCAACAGAGGAAAGGGGTCAACATGGACTCAACAGGAACCATCGCGCGGCGGTACAAACTGACGACGCCCGCTGTATGGATGGCGATTAATCAGGGTCGGCTGAAAGCCACCAGCGTCCACATCGGCACGAGGAACTACCACCTCATAGACCCGCAGGACGCCGAGAAGCTGTGGGGGCACCGCCTCCAGAAAGCCTCATAAATGACAAAACCCCCGCGCCAACGGGGGTATGTCGAACAAAGAAAAGCACCTCAACCAAGGACAGTTTAGCATGACTCAAGAACAAGACCAAGGAAAATCTGCACCGAATTCCGGTACTAGCGGGAACGCGGCGTCATCTATGCAAGTCGCGGCGGACACGTACAACAAGCCGTGCACCCCGCAATTCGCCTACATTGACGACGGGGAGGAGCCTCACCTTCTCGCGGTTTCAGAACTGTATGCCGAAGTGATGCAGTGCGGCGTCCCGCTGCTGGAGATCTTCGAAGCGCAGGCGAGGGGCTACCAGTTCGGGAACCCGCTCGGCGTACTCGCGAAGGGCATAGCCACAGCGATGTGCGACGCCCCCACGGCGAGCGTGGCAACGGGCGTCGGTTCGCGTCCCGCGCCGCTGAACTCACAGACGCTCTACGTGGCACCCAGCGGAGTAGGCAAGGGATTGAGCATGGACGCCCCGATGGTGTGTGCCAACCCGATGGGCGGGTACCGGCGCGATGCGGCTCCCGCCTCCGGGGAGGCGTTCATCAACATGTTCTACGAGCAGGTACCCGCAGCGGACGGCAAGGGCGTGGAGACCGTACGACACAGAGACCCTGTTTGGGTGGCGTGGGGCGAGATTGACGGACTCACAGCCAAGGCGTCGAACGCTAGCTCCACCCTCGACAACGTAATGCGTTCGGTATGGAGCGGGGAGAGCGTGGGAGACGCATCCATCACGCGGCAGAAAAGCGGCATTGGCTGTTTCCTGGAGGAGGGCTCCTACCGCAGCGTCATCAGCATCGGCGCGCAGCGTGACCACTTGACGCACATCCTCGCGGACGAAACGGGCGGGACGTTGCAGAGGTGTTTGTTCATCCCTATTGCCGATGAGGACGCACCGGAGAAGTGCGCGGATATGGACGCCTACTGCCGCAAGCTCTACCGCCTGATCGGACGCACGGCAGGCGTAGACCTGGATAGGGCACCGATCATCGCCGTGTGGGGACCCGGACACGGGATCACGGTGGACCCGGCGATCCGTGAAGAAATCAAGGAGCACCGTGCGAAAGTCATCAAAGGCACGATTGAGGTAGACCCCCTCGACACCCACGCGAACAACCTTCGTGCACGCCTCGCAGCGGTGTTCGCAGGCTGGATCGCCGGACAAGGAAATCCCGCAGTTGTAGACCGCAACACCTGGTGGTGGGCTGGGTGCCTTATGGCTATCAGCAGGAGCCTCCGTGAGGAACTCCGTGAGGAAGCGCAGAAAACGAAAACCAAGGTCGCGCGGGATGCGGGCAAATCCGACGCGGAACGGTGGGACGCGCGGCAGGAAGCGTTGCGCGCCAAGGAAATCGCGCGGCAGCTCAAGTACAACGAAACCTATGTCAAAGCGGCGGTGAGGGTCGCTAAGCGAAGCGGACGCGGCGCATCTATGGGGGAAATCAGCGCGGAGGTAGGTCGCGGCGGCGCTCGTGACAACCTGAAGGATTGCGGCGAAGAAGTATTGAAGTACCTCGTTGATACGGGCGACTTCGTCTTCGAGGCAGGTAAACCCAACAGGTACACGCCCAACATCAAGCGCATGAACGAAGCCGCGTGACCGTTAACCAGCCCACAACAGAGAGAAGGACAACATCATGGGATACGTGTACGCGGGGCATTCCATCGCCAGCCCGTACGGATATGTGTGGCGCTATGTGCGTGAAGCGCGGCGTCGGTTAGGCGCGGACATGTCGCAGCTCGACCCCGAAGCGCTCATACGCGCAGTCGAACGCGACCCTGACGTGCGTCTCTACATCGTGCAGGTGAAAGGTCTCGGCGTCGGTGAGGGCTGCGTCCTCGAAGAGATGCACGCCGACCCGCGAGAGGGTTGGCACTATCTCGTGGAGCACGACGACGCAGACAGGGCGTCTCTTGAGGAGCATTGGAACTGGCTGCGCGGCGAATGCGAACACGCGATGAGCTACGCGCTCGCCACAGCCCTGATGGCAAAGCGGTAATCCCACGGGAACAGCCCCGATGCCCGCCAGGCGGGCACACTCCTAGGAAGCCACAGGGGCTGACCCTGACCCTCCCGCACACTGCCTGATGCGCGTCATGTCCCCGAACGACTGGATTTTGGGATGCGTTCGGAGAGAAGCTATCTGGCATGAAGGCATACCGAAACGCCGCGCTGTTCAGCGTCTCACTCGCCGCGCTTGGAATCGTCACTGCGGGAAGCACTATCACCCCTGAGTACATCCTGTTCCTGGTCTCCGCTGCGGTTGGTGTTCTAGCTGTCGTCGCTCTCACCGTGAAGGCGCTGCGGGAGGATCAGGCGAACCGCTGATGTACTGCCTCACCTGGTACCTGAACGGGGACACCCCTCCCGTGTCGCACACGCTGCGGGACATCACGCCTGATGCCCTCCTGGACGCTGCGGCGAACGCCGACCTTCCCTGTGACTGGTTCACGGACGTGTTTGTTTACCGGCTGCTTTACGCGGTCTGCTACCAGCTCCTATCCGACTCCGAAGCCGAAGTGGAGCTGGGAACCTACGGAACCGTGGTGGTTGAGCGTGCCTCTTGACGGATACCCCCACACCTGGACTCAGGAGGACGTGGCAAACCCCTACGACCCGAGTCGGTTCACCGACTCCAACGAGGAGTTCGTGTGGTGTCGCATCCTGGTCACCTTCCCCTCTGGTGAGACCCGCACCTGTACAGGGGATTATCTGAACGCTGGCGACCAGACACCTGTCCTTCGCTGCGGGATTGAGGAAGCCGCATCCGAGCTGGGTCTGCTTCACTACCTCGCTGATGAACGGCTATACCTGCGGGTCTGCGAGGAGGTGGACAGGCAACTGTCCTGGCGACCAGTCGTGCTGCTGAGTTGTCCGGAGTTCCGTATCAAACTCGACCTGATGGAGCCGCAATGAGTCCCGTAGTCACCGTCATCTTCTGTGCCCGCTCAGCGCGTGGACGCTTCCTGAACATGGACGGAACCATGAACATGCCCAAGCTCCGCGCGGCGTTGAACCTGCCTGACGAAGTAGACCTGGGCAACCTGAACTTCATGGTGCCGCAGAGCATGTCGATTGCGGTGTCAACCAACACATGGACTATCACTGTCAAACTGGAGGAGCCCCGATGACCACCCCAACTACCTGCCCGATTCAGACCCGCGCGGAGTTCCCGTGGATGGATCAGTTCACTGTCACCGACGCTGCGGGACGGACGTTGACGTGGACACGGACGAACCTGGCGACTGGCACATGGGATGGGGACACGGAACTTGCCGTGTGTGCCGCCGCGCTGAGTGCTGCCCATGAGACCCCCGACACCTTCAACGCGGCGTGCTGGGCTGCCCAGGTGCTGATGGAGTGCCCCGGTGAGATTGTCC
>JAGQSZ010000100.1 GCA_020439285.1 Microthrixaceae bacterium | reverse complement strand
GGGAGCGTCCCAAATCCCGGAAACACCGGTAAATGGCCGCTCAAGCACGAACCCCGCGCTCCCACGGGAGCGCGACAGCAACTCGGAAACCCGGGAAGCATTAGCGACTGCGGCTGAACCCCACGCTCCCACGGGAGTGTCAGTTCAGCCTTACCTAGTAAGTAAAAGCAGTGCTCGGTCGCTGGCATCAGTTGGATGTGCAACTGGTTATCTCGTCGCTGAGTTTGACCGCCCGCACGGCAATCGTGCCAAGCTTGCCCCGTGCGAACGGCCGGTCTGATTCTCTTCATTGCGGTCGCGCTGGGTTTCGACTTCACAAACGGCTTTCATGACGCAGCCAACGCGGTAGCGGCGTCAATTGCAACACGTGCAATCCGGCCGATTAGCGCATTGTTGATGGCAGCTGGTCTGAACGTCGTTGGCGCTCTGGTGTCGACCAAAGTTGCCGCAACGGTGGGGGAAGGCATCATCTCGACTGAAGTCGGGACTCACGGCCTAGTCATCGTGTTCTCAGCCCTGATCGGCGCCATCATCTGGAACCTCATCACTTGGTGGTTCGGCATGCCGTCGTCATCGACGCACGCCCTGATCGGGGGCCTGGTTGGGGCTGGGGTGGCTTCGTCGAGCACAGTCCACTGGTCATCGCTGCTTGACAAGATCGTTCTGCCGATGGTGCTCTCTCCCGTTGTGGGCTTCAGCCTGGGGTTCATTTTGATGATCGTTATCCTGTGGTTATTCCGCAGATCCAGGCCGAGCCAGGTCAACACCGGATTCCGGAGAGCTGCTGTTGTATCGACCGCTGCAAGTGCCTTCAGCCATGGAACCCAAGACGCTCAAAAGACGATGGGAATAATTGCCTTGGCGTTGGTCGCAACCGGTCACCAACAGGAGTTCCACGTTCCGACCTGGGCGATATTGGCCGCAGCTGCAGCAATGGGACTCGGCACCCTCGCCGGGGGCTGGCGGGTTATCAGGACTCTTGGCAGTCGAATCACTCCACTGGACCCGCCGCGCGCTTTTGCTGCCCAGAGCGCAGCGTCCGCAGTCTTGCTCGTTTCGGCTTATGCGTACGCGCTACCTGTGTCGTCGACGCACATAATGACGACCTCAATCATGGGCGTTGGTGCCAGCCGTCGGCTCTCAGCAGTGCGTTGGAGCGTTGCTCAACGGGTGGCAGCGGCGTGGGTATTCACGATTCCGGGCTCTGCGATCTCCGCCTTGGTCGCATACTTCGTGATCCACGCACTGGTCTGAGTCCAACCGCGAGGATTGTCAGGAAGTCTTGACCAAGATCGACTCGACAACATCCGAGACGACCTCGACGGCGTTGCACGAGTTCTCCAAGGACTGAAGGACATCTTTCAGCTTGATCACCTCGAGTGGTTCGTAATCCCCGTTGAACAGAGTTGCCAGACCTCTTTGGAAGACCGAGTCGGCTCGGCGTTCCAGGTGCTCAATGCGCTCGAGTCTGAATCTGGCGCCATCACGTGTCTCTAGACAGTTGATCAACGCAATCATCTCGTCGGTCATCTCGACTACGACCGCGGCTAGTTCCACTACCTCGGGCAAACGCCGGTCTCGCTCAGCGAGTTCGAAGCGTGATGCAGCGGTGAACATGTCGTCGACCACATCATCGAGTTCTTCGGCCAGAGCGTGGATATCTTCACGGTCATAAGGAGTGACGAAGCTGGCATCTAGGCGGCGTAACAGATCCACCGTGATTTCATCGCCCCGACGTTCACAGTCGCGGACAACACCCAGTGCTTCATCATCGACGCCGGACTCATTGGATACGAGTCCTTCGAGTGCTACTGCACACTCCCGGGCGTTTACCGCAGCCGACCGGAACAGGACGAAGAAAGCGTCGTCGCGGGGGACTACCCGGAAGCGGCTCAGCGTATGCATCACCTTGCGGACCCCACCCTTCTTGTCCTTGGTGGTGACCTGGGTGTCCTCAGCTGAAAGTGCTCGTGGCTGGGTGAATCGGGCAACTCGGCGAGGTGCGGTCATGGTGTCGATACGGCGACTGAGGTTGACTGCGTGGTCCCCGATCCGCTCGTAGAACCTTGCGATAACCGACAGGTGCGCGGCGATCTCGGGGTCGCTGCCCTCCTTCGTCCCCTCGGAAACCAACCTTGCTGCGAGTTCGTCGATCTCGTCGTCGGCCTCACTCAACGAGAAGCTGGTATCTCTCGACCGTTGACGGTATGCCTTCGAGGTCGTCTCCCATATCTGGACGGCCTTGTCGCTCATCGTCTGGATCAAGCCACGACTGCGGGGACTGATCTGACCTCCTAGATGCTCCAGAGATTTTTCGGCAACATGCTGAGCCAGGTCAGCGCTTCGTTCGAGTTCCGGCACGATCTGCAGTACCGCGATCAGGTACTCGAGATGCTCTGGATCGAGCATCGAGGACGACAGTCGCTCCTTTATTAGGCCGATCAGTTCTTCGCACCGGGAATCGATGTCTTCATCGCCGTCGATGACCGCGTGGGCCCGTTCAAGATCCTGATCTAGCAGTGCGGTTGTAGCCCAACCGATCGCTTCAGTGACCAGAGCGAACAGCATCGCCACCGTGTCGTCGACTCGCCGTCGGAATCCGTTCCATTCGCTGCGTTCGGTCATGGCCGAACGCTACCGACTGGAGCAGTCCTTGGGCGAAGTCGCCGACATCTTGGGCACATCAGGTTCGTTCGGAGGAGCCCACCGAAACCCACATTCTCTCCAGATGTTGTTCCAGTTGTTGTTGGCCAGACGGAAGCTCAATTCCTGCCAGATCGGACTCGATCTGCTGGGCGAGTGACCCGCTGGTGACAGACCGGATACCTGAGAGCATCCGGGGAAGACTGTTGGACGGGAAGCGATCAGTGATCGTCTCCCAGTTGTTCATCACGAACGCCCAAACGGTCTCACCAAGTGATCTGTGGGCGATTGCTCTGCCCAACAGATAGGGGGCGTTCTGAGTCCGAACCTCCGTCAAGGTCAGATTCAGGGTCAGCGAGAGCAGTTCGGGATTGTCGGTATCGACGAGAGCCGTGAGATAACGCAGTTCGTCCTGGGGCGTGGTAGCACCGCGCCATCGGTTTCTGAGTTCCTCATGTTCGGCCACCGAAGCGGTGTAGCCGATCACCTCAATTGCTGCGGCTCGCAGGGACGCATCGACATATGGGGGCTGGGTCGCATCGACTGGTCCCATGTCGAAGATCATGCGGACGTGCTCCCGGACGTGCTCGTCGGCCCCAATGGTGCCTCGTAGTGGAGCGATGATTCCGCGGATTTCCTGGGCTTGGGTCAGCGCATCCGCCGAATTATCAGGTCCTTCAGTCCGAGGCGCTCCTGATGCCACTGTCATGATCGTTTCCTTGACCCGAGACAGACCGGGGTCGGTCAGGCCGATCACCAATGCGGTGTCGTGCTCGCTGCGATGGGGGGCTCCCAAGCGGTACAACTCCCTCGCTCCGGCCGCGATCCGTCGCCAAACGGCCGGTTCTGTCTCGGTTTCGCCCACGCGAGCCAGAAGATCCCATGCCTCGTCGAGATCGACCCGACCAGCGTTCAATGCAGCGAATGTGTCATCAATGAGCATGAAACGCTCGAGCGCAGAAGCCGATGTATCGGTGGCCAATGCTGC
Organism: Microthrixaceae bacterium; assembly: GCA_020439285.1. GTDB lineage: Bacteria > Actinomycetota > Acidimicrobiia > Acidimicrobiales > Microtrichaceae > JAGQSZ01. The sequence continues at coordinate 5,511 of JAGQSZ010000100.1, read as the reverse complement.
TCGCAGAGCTGGGTCTAGGTTGGTTCGAAAGAACCCGTTGCCGTTCGTGTTGACCTGTACGAGCGAGGGGCGACCTCCCAAGTCGAGTTCGACATCGTCATCTAGGAGGAGGTTGTGCGTAGCGAAGGTGGCGTCGTTGTTTCCATCCGCAGGCTCGTCAACCTGGGTCCGGACAGACATCGGGATTAACCAGCGGTCATCGGGAGTAGTGGCCGAAGCATCATCTGACCGTCCTGAGGCGTAGGCGAACCGTTGCTGTTCCAAACGAACGCCTCGTTCAGTTGGAGTGACTGTGACGCTGGGATGTCCGCCACGGAAGATCCAACCGTCCATGATCTTTCGAACCGGTTGGCTACTGACTGCCTCGAGCGAATCCCACAAATCCGTGGTCTCGGTCACCCCATACGCGTGGTCTGCGAGATAGGCGGCGATGCCCCTGCGGAAGGTTTCCTCACCCAGATGTTGTTCGAGCATACGAACAACCGAAGCGCCCTTTTCGTAGGTGAGGATGTCGAACATGCCCTCGGAGTCCGCTGGGCTTATAACTGGATACTCGATCGGCCGGGTGCTCAAGAGGGCGTCGGTGTCGAATGCTGCTGCTCGGGCGAGTCCGAAGTTGGTCCAGACGTCCCACTGCGGCCTGAACGACTCGCTGGCCTTGATCTCCATGAACGTCGCGAATGCTTCGTTCAACCAGATCCCATTCCACCAGTTCATCGTGACCAGATCGCCGAACCACATGTGGGCCAGTTCGTGGTTGATGACATCGGCCACCCGTTGGAGTTCCGGCTGAGTCGCCTCATCGGGATCGATCAACAACAGGACCTCACGGAAGGTCACACAACCCAGGTTCTCCATTGCGCCGAACGCGAAGTCCGGGACAGCGACAAGGTCGACCTTGTCGCCCGGATATGGGATCTCGTAGTAGTTCTCGAAATAGCGGAGGGCGGCCTCCGCAACATCAAGCGCAAAGCCGCACAGGTGTTCCGAACCGGGTGTGTGAATGACCCGAAGCGGAATCGGTCCGTTCGATCCAGCGACCATTCGAGGTTCGGTGGCGACGAGCGGGCCGACTACGAAAGCAACTAGATATGTCGACATCACCATCGTCTCGGCGAAATCGACTCGTGCCAGGCCCGGGCCGGCCGGCGTTCGTGAAAGCTCCGCTCCGTTGGACACTGCGAAGAGGTTCTCGTCGATGACAAGCGAGATCTTGAATGTCGCCTTCAGCGACGGTTCATCGAAACAGGGGAACGCCGCTCTGGCATGAGTGGATTCGAACTGTGTGACCGCTATCGAATGCTGTTGCGGTTCGCCGGTTTCCGGGTCGGGCAACTCGAAAGTCGAACGGTAGAAGCCCATGAGCTTGTCATTGAGGACACCCGAGAAGGCCATGGTCAACGAAGCTTTACCAACAGGCAATGGAGCCGGGAGAACCACCGTCACCCGCTCGGTTTCGGTATCCCATTTAAGATCCGTTGCGCCCGTGCCGTTGGCTGCCACGTCACGTAGGTCGAGATCCAATGCGTTGAGGACTATCCGGTCAGTGGCTTCGGTGACCTCGACAGTGATCTCGACCTCGCCATCGAAGGTTGCGGCAGCCAGATCCGGTCTTATCTCCAGCTGGTAGTGACGTGGAACCACGTTGGTGGGAAGGCGAAATGGATCTTGGGACATCGGGACTCCAAAAGTGCGTTCTGGACCGACCCTAGACCCATCGATTCGCTCACTTGACCGCATAGGGTGACCAAGGGCAGTGACACTTCCTGAGAGTTCTGAGCAAAACACCCCAACAATGTGGAGACAGGGTGGGGAACTGTCACGACGCCCATAGGCTGTGACTATGTCGCCGACATCCACCGGCGCGCTCGAAAGCCGCGACGCACACGCGAAACTGACCCCTTCTCTCTTCGAGGCCCTTGTCCGCGACAACGCGGACATGGTTGCTGTCATCGACCTCGAAGGCCGCTTCGTGTTCGCCAGTGATGCCGTGCGCTGGACACTCGGTCGTGAACCCGATTGGTTCATCGGTCGCGACGGGTTCGAGATCATTCACCCGGACGACTTGGGATCTGCAGCGGAGTCGCTGGCGTCCACGGTTGCCAGTGGGTCCGGGGTCCGAGAGCCGCTGCTGTTGCGCCTCCTGCACGCCGATGGGACTTGGAGAGCGGTCGAGATACTGACCAACAACCTGAGCGGTGATGAGCGGGTTCACGGGCTTGTCATCACTGCCCGGGACATGTCGGCTCGGCGACAGTCAGAACTCACAGCGATCGAGGCCCGAGATCTGTTCGAACAGGCCTTCACCCGTGCGCCTATCGGTATGGCGATCGTCGGCAACGACGGGGAACTCCGGCGAGTCAACCATGCATTGGCAACGATGATCGGTTCCACGATCCAGACGATGATCGGGCAGAACTTGATCAACCTGGCGCATGCTGAGGATCAACCAGGTGCGCTCAGCTACGCGAGAGATGTTTTCAAGGGCAAGGAACCTCCTGCTTTCGAGGTGCGTTTCGTGCGACTTGATGGGGATATTGCGTGGGCGCGGGTGACCGCGTCGCTCATACGTTGCGAGGATGGTTCGCCGCTCCATTCGGTTGTCCAGATCGAGGACGTGACCGAGCAACACCGACTTCGTGACGAGTTGAAGAGGGCGGCTACCCACGACCCTCTCACGGGATTGTTGAACCGCGCCGGACTCGAAGAGTCCTACGAACGATTCGAGCGGAGATCCGGGAACAACTCGGCAGTTCTGTTGATCGACCTCGACCGGTTCAAGCCTGTCAATGACACCTTCGGCCACCACGCCGGGGACCGCCTGTTGCAGTTCGTGGCCGCCCGACTGCGCGAAGCCCTGCGGGGCGGATCGGTGATCGCTCGAATCGGAGGCGACGAGTTCGTCGCACACATCGAGGGCGTCACCGATGCGGAACAGGCAGTCGGGGTGGCAGAGCGAGTCAGGCGTACCCTGGCGAGCCCGTTCGTGGTCTCGGGTAACCGCATCAACATCGCCGGAAGCATCGGAGTGGTCTACATGGAGACCTCGGTAGACCTCGAAGATGCGCTCGCGTGTAGCGACCGGGCGTCATATCTGGCGAAGCGATCCGGAGGGGACCAGGTCTCGCTGTGTTCTCCCGGATCCAAAGAGGGTTGAGGCGCCCCGCTAGCTTTCGCCCGCCCGCGACCGGAGCGCAGCGAGTGCGGCGTCGAGATGAGCGAGCGAATCTGTCAACCCGCCGGGACGGCTCGTGGTGAGCCACGCTGAGCGGTATCGGCCGATCAGGTCGCTCAATTCTGATGTGCGCTGTCCGACGGAGGCGACCTCGAGACCTGCGGTCTGAGCCAAGTTCTGTGCGCCGAGTCGGGCCAGAGAGATCGCGACGCTCAGTTCCTCGACGATGTCATTTCCCTGCGGTCCGATTGGACGCGCGGTCGCTTCGATCGCGTCGGTCAGTTCATCGAGGATCTGGGTGACTGAATCGGCATCGGGTTCGCCGTTGGTCAAAGTGAGGCTGCCAGGGAACAACGCAGCATGAAGTGGACTGGCATTCGCGGCAGTAACACCGGTCCGGTGCGCCACCGAACCGATCTGTTCGAGCACGGTGCCCAAGACTCTGGCTTCATCATGGACGAGGAAGCGGTCGACCACTGCGGCCAGGTCGATGTCCTTGTTGGAACTCGCGCACCACGACACGGCTCCTCCGTATGCGATCGGCGGGTAGGACACCGTCAGGGGCTGATGATGCCCACCGTCTCCCCAGTCGGTCACCATGTATCCCGTGGCACCCGAATCCACCCCGGCGAGAGCGGCGTTGAGCAGGTTCCCACGTGCGTTGTGCAGCCTGCCGATCAGTGAGTTCCAGCTAGAGGTACCGGGGCACACCCAGTGGTTGAATCCCGACTCCGAGAACGGAGCAAGCCTCGAAGCAAAGTCGGTGTCGGCTTCTAGGTCGATCCCGATCCGGGCCAACGGATCCCGCAGCGATTCCGGCGGGGTCACCTTGGGACAATCGGGCGCGTCGTAGTTCCAAACGAGCGCGGTGGTGTTCTCGTGGGGGATCAGATCGAGGCACTCGGGGTGATTGGCTATCACGTCACCCCAGAACTGCACCTGCAGCCCATCTGCTGTCAACGGTTCGATGATGCGGCGGAGATGCTGCGCGTAGACCTCGGTTCTGCCGTGCCGGGCGACTTCATCGGCGCTGAAGCCTTGGCCGAGTTCGAAGGTCTCGTCGCAACCGATATTGACGGTCCGTGCCCCGAACGAGGCGACCTGTTCGCGGACCAACGAGTCAACGAATGATGCATTGTCCGGGGTGGGGGCGAGCATCGTCGGAGGGAAGGGGATACCGGGCAGGAACTCGAAACCGTCGGGGCATTCCGCTCGAGCGTTGTATCGGTCATGGGACAGCCACCGGCCGAAGTGCCCGAAGCAGTTCTGGTTGGCCGCGAGTTCGATGCCTGCATCCCCACACAGATCTCGGAGCCATTGCATGTCGGTGGGACTCATGGGGGAAGCGTCGGCCCACACGTCGTCGTGGCCGACGTACGCGAAGGTGTGCTCTATGTAGAGCTGCAAGTGGTTGTACCGGCAGGTCTCAAGTACGCCGACGAGTCGTTGCAGCGTTTCCCGAGTGGGAACGCGATCCCTGCTGATGTCGAGCATGAAACCGCGGGTCGCGAAGTCAGGGTGATCCGCTATTTGGATTGTGGGCAGACGCCCGGCTTCGTCGCGGAGCTGGGAGATCGTCTGTCTTGCATAACGCAGGCCGAGCTGATCGGCGTACCTCGCCGTGGCGTCGTTCGAATCGATGTTGAGGTGAAATCCCTGCGCCGGTAGTGCGGGATCGTGGATCTCCCGAACGACGTGTTCGTGACGCTGTTCAGGCGAGAAGTTGTGAACCTTGCGTGGAGTCGGGAAGAGCTCGGGTTGGTTCATCCGTCACCTCGTTGTCAGTGCAGCGCTTGCTGGCTTACCCCTGCTGGAACTTTGTGGAGTTTGTGTTGCCTGCCAACGCGAACTCCACAAAGTTCGCCGCAACAGGGCAGACAGAGTCGACTGGCGCTCAAACAGGCCGCAACTCGTTCAATGCTGCGGCGTTGTCGACAAGCACCAGACGCTGGTCGCCAGGCGACAGGTGAGCGACCTCATCGAGGTACTGCAGCGGTTCCGGCAAGGCTTCGATGTGTGGCCAGTCTGACCCGAAGATCACGCGGTCGGTGCCGACAAGGTCGATGACATCGTCGACATGGTCCTCCCAGAACGGGTTGATCCAGATGTGTCGTTTGAAGGTCTCGACCGGATCCTCTGGGAACCATCCAGCCATCTTGTGCGACAGGATTCGGAGTCGTTCGAAGAGTCCCGGAAGGAACTTGGAGCCGTTCTCAACGGACGCGACCCGTACGTTGGGGAAACGGTGGAAGAGGTTCTCGCATATCAAAGCTGAAAGGAAGTCCTCGATCGGTCGTTCCAACTGCAACATCTTGATCGGTTGAGGCGCGCCGGCG
>JAGQSZ010000099.1 GCA_020439285.1 Microthrixaceae bacterium | reverse complement strand
TACGCGCCGATCAAGCAGCGGCTCGACCTGTTGACCGACTACGTCAAGACCACCGTTCGTGACGGCAAGCCGCTCAAGGACGATCCGGTTGTCCGCGCACGGATCGCGCAACTCCACACCGACGCCGAAGTGGCCCGCGTGATGGGACTCAAGTTCGTTTCCGAGGCAGTCAAGGTCGAAGAAGCCGCACGTGAGGGCAAGCCCTTCCAGCCGCCGACCGTCGTTGCATCCGAGTACAAGCTCTTCGCAACCGAACTCTCACGCCGACTCGCGAGCGCAGCGATGGACATCGGCGGCCCCGGATCTCAGATGCGGGTCAAGACCGAGGACGCGCCCATGGAGGGACGTTCCGAGTCGACCTACCGCTACACCGTCATCGACACCATCGGCGGCGGCGCATCCGAGATCCAAAAGAACATCATCGCCCGCCGCGGTCTGGGCCTCCCCAAGAACTTCTGATCAGTGCCGGAATCCACGGTTACTCCCGCGCTCGAAGGCGTTCGCGTACTCGACCTGGCTTCGGTCGGCCCGGGTGCCCGCGCATCGCGCATACTCGCCGACTACGGCGCGTCGGTGACCAAGGTCGGTGCTGTGCCACGTGCAGGCGCGGTGCAGATCACCCCGCCGTATTACGCCTACTCGGGAAACCGGGGGATGACCCGTGCACTGTTCGACCTGAAGTCCGACGGTGGACGCGAGGCGTTCCTGGATCTGGCCGATTCGGCCGATGTGATCATCGAGTCGTTCCGCCCGGGTGTCGTCGACCGCCTCGGAATCGGTTTCGAAGCCATCTCGGCACGCAACCCGCGAATCGTTTTCTGTTCGACGAGCGGGTTCGGCCAGAGCGGCCCACGTTCCACCTGGGCCGGTCACGACATCAACTATCTGGGTGTCTCCGGTTACCTGGATTGCAGCGGTCGACAAGAAGATGGCCGGCCGGCGCTTCCGGGCGCGACCGTTGCCGATATCGCTGCCGGTGGCATGCAAGCCGCGATGGCCGTCATGGCCGCATTGTTGCGCCGTGAACGAACCGGGACCGGTGAACTACTCGACGTGTCGATAGCCGACGGTGCATTCGCACTGATGAGCCTGTACACCGACGAGTACCTGGCAACCGGTGTCGAACCGGGTCCCGGCCACTACATCCTCACTGGTCGTTACGCCTGTTATGACACCTACACCTGTTCCGATGGCAAGCACGTTTCGGTAGGTGCGATCGAGCCCCAGTTCTGGCGCAACCTGGTCCGACTGCTCGGCTTGGAACAGTACGCAGACGCCCAGATGGACGACGATCAACAAGACGAGATCCGCAACGCCATGGCCGAACGGTTCTCGACGAAGTCCCGTGACGAATGGGTGGCCCTGCTTGGCCCCGCCGATACGTGTGTGGCCGAGGTCAACACGGTCGCCGAAGCAACCGCCGGTGAGCAGGTCATCGCCCGTGGGTTGATCGCCGACGCGGTCAACGCCGAAGGTGTCGAGTTCCGTCAGAGCGCACCGATCTGGGCCGGTACCGACGAACCAGTCGGCGCCTATCAGGTTCGTGACCCTCAGGTGAGTGACACCGCAGAGTTGTTGGAAGCAGTTGGAGTCGATCGGGAAAGGATCGGGCAGTTGATCGAAAGTGGAGCAATCGCATGAGCGAGAACGTGAACGACGACATCCCGGCATCCGTTACCGACATGATCGGCAAACCGATGTACCCCGAGACCGCCTCATTCCCAGTCGAGCGCAGCTACGGCTACAACACTCTCGCCGCCACACAGAACGGCAACCCGTTGTTGTGGGACGACGAGGTGGCCGATGAACTGACCGGCGGCATGATCGTGGCTCCGACCACGTTGTCGCTGTGGATGCGCCCACATTTCTGGGAACCAGGTGCTCAGGGCGAACAGGTTGCGCTCAAGGTGCACTTCGATCTCAAGCGAATCTTCGGTCTGCCCGAGGCGGTCATGACCGACAACACGATCATCTTCTATGACCCGGTCAGGCCCGGCGACGTGATCTCCAACCAACAGGTACTCAAGTCGGTGTCCGGGCCCAAGACCACCAAGTTGGGTGCCGGTCGCTTCTGGGTGATCGACGTGGAGTTCCACAACCAGGACGGCGCGCTTGTCGGCGTCGAGTCATACACCGGTTTCGGATACAACCGTCCCGGCGCTCGGGAGGCCAAGTGAGCAACGTGACTATTCCAACTCCGGTGTTGTTCCCGTCGGTGTCGGTCGGTGACTCGCTTCCCGAACTCGCGGTCGACGTCACACCGACCACAGTCGTACTGGGTGCCCTGGCGAGTCGCGACTGGCGACCCATGCACCACGACTACAAGTTCGCGACCGAACGCAACGGTGTGCAGGACATCTTCTTGAACACTCCCAACCAGGCCGCGTGGTTTGAACGGTTCATCACCGACTGGACCGGCCCCAAGGGCCGGCTGGGTCGGATGAAGTTCCGCATGAAGACATCCGTTTTTCCCGGCGATCGAATGGTGCTTTCGGGCACCGTCACCGCCGTCGACACCGACGACACCGGATGTGGTTGGGCATCGATCGACGTTGCCCTGACAGTCGGCGAAACCGTCGCATCAACGTGTGAGGTGCGCGTCGCTGTGCCAGTCGATGAAAACGACAACCCCTGGTCACGAACCGGTGACCGTTGGAAGCCCTGAGGCGACCACTCCTACCACGGTCCGAACAGGACCTGAACAAGACCTGAACACCGCAAAGATCTGAACAAGAGAGAGCCAACGACATGCTGAACCTTGATTTCACCGAAGAACAGGACATGCTCCGCGACATGGTTCGTGGTCTGCTCAGCCAGTACGCGTCCAACGAGTCCATTCGGGCGCTCGAGGACGATCCGGTCGGCTATTCGCCGGAGCTGTGGGGTCAACTCGCCGAGCTCGATCTGCTCGGGTTGTTGTTGCCAGCTCAGTACGGCGGGTCCGAGATGTCGATGCTCGAAGGCGTCATTGTCTACGAGGAGATCGGCCGGTCGCTCGCCCCGACGCCACACCTGGTGTCGTGCGTTGCGTCTGCCGGTGCGATCGTGCGCGCAGGGTCCGAGGATCAGCGCAACGAGTGGCTGCCCCGCATCGCGAAGGGCGAGGCGATCCTTACCCCGGCGTGGTTGGAGCCCGATAATTCCTTTGGTCCGGCCGGTGTTCAGGTTCGTGCCGAGGCAGACGGCGACGGGTTCTCCATCTCTGGCACCAAGTACCACGTCTACTTCGCAGCAGCAGCGGACCGGCTCGTAGTGCTCGCCCGCACCGGCGACGCAGACGAAGCAGTCGATCTGTTCCTCGTCGACCCGAAGGCCGATGGGGTGACCCTGACCCAGAAGATGTCGATCAGCTCCGATACCCAGTACCGGGTGGACTTCAACAACGTGAAGGTGGCGGCGTCCGATCGCATCGGCGACGCCGGTACCGGTTGGGCGACCTGGTCGGCGGTCATGGAGGAGGTCATGATCCTGTCTGCCGCGCAGGCCAACGGTGGAGCCGAGTACGCGCTCGACATCACTGTTCAGTACTCCAAGGACCGTGAGCAGTTCGACAAGCCACTCGGTGCTTTCCAGGCTCTGTCCCACTACATGGCTGACGCGAAGACTGCTCTCGACGGTGCGAAGGTGCTGACCTACGAAGCCGCTTGGGCACACTCCCAGGGTAAATCTCTGGCACGGGTCGCACCCATGACCAAGAAGTTCTCGTGTGCCGGTTATCGAGACACCACCGCGATGGCCCAGCAGATCTTCGGTGGTGTCGGCTTCACCCTCGAATACGAGATCCAGCTCTATTTCCGTCGGGCCAAGCAGCTCCAGATTTCCTGGAACGACGAGCGTCGCTGCGACGATCTGATCGCTGCCGCGATCCTTGACGACGACGCAGCCTGACACACAAGAACTGAAAACCTGGCCCGAATAGTCTCTGACCTGAATACTGCTTGGGTCAGTTCGCTGAGCGCGTCAGTCGAACTGTTCGAGCTGGCCCGCGATCTCTGCGATGGTCGGGTTGGATGATGCGACGGTCATGACCATGTCATAGACGTCGTCATTGGCGGCAGTTGTGACGCTGGCGTCGTTGATCTCTAAGAAGACGGCGGTAGCGAGCAAACCGAGGCGTTTGTTTCCATCGACGAGAGCGTGGTTGGCGACGACCGATTGCAACAATGCAGCGGCCTTCAACCAGATGGTGGGGTAAGCGTCCACTGCACCAATGGCGGTCCGTGGCCGTGCGACCACCGACCCGAGCAGGTCGACATCACGGATCGGTGGCGGATCGCCGAGCAATCGGCGCGCCAGCCCGATGACATCATCGAGGTCGAGGAACTCGACCGGTCGATTCATTCTCCCAAGCGCTCGATGGCTTCAGCGTGCACGTTCCGGATCCGATCGGTCGCGGTGGAAACTCGGGAACGGTGCTCGCTTCGGTACACGTAGTCGCGGATGGCTCGTCGGGCCGCGTCCTGCATCGAAATACCCTCCGCTGCTGCCAGCTTCTTGAGCGATTCATGCTCCTGCGCATCGAGCCGTAACGTCATCGCCTGCCGGTTCTGGCAAGTCTGCCCGCCGAGCATTGCTACGTTGCATGGATCGGAGTCAGGGGGACGTGATGTCGTTGCGTAAGTGTTTGACTGTGGCAACTGTGGCGACGGTGCTGGGCTCGGTGGGCCTCGCCGGTTGCGCTGATTCCAAGAACGTCACCACGACGGGAGTGGGAACCAAGTCCGGCGAGATCGCGGGATCGCCGAGCCCGGACTCTGCCGATGAGACCACTACGACATTGGCTCCGCCCACGACCGTTATCACTGCCGAGCAGGCACAGCAGATCGACGTGATTCCTGCTGCGGTGCTGTACCGAATGACAGTGGACAATTCGTTCCGGGAGCCAGAGGGCGTGTTCAAGTCAGTATCGGTGGTGGACCGATTCGTTGAGTTCCCAGAAGACTTGATCCCGGCCGTTCCCTCAGATGAGGAGATATCTCCACCGGTGCGCTCGGCGATCGAGGCTGCGCTAGCGCCGATCGTCGTGACCTGGGTGGCCCCTGGCAGTGCCGACACTGATGAGTCGGCGCAATCCCCGGTTGGCGTGTTGTCGATCGCCAAGCCCAACATCACAGGGGAGAAGGCCGAGATAACTACTGGGCTCGAATGCGGAGAGCTCTGTGGGATCTGGAGTACCTATGTAATGGACCGCGGTGCGGACGGAACATGGGCGGTCAGCGGGACAACCGGACCGACGGCGATTTCATAAACGCGGACAGACCATGGTCGCCGCGCTCCCGCGGGAGCGTTTGCCCTAGTCCGCTCGACTTCGGGTTCATCGCGCTCCCGCGGGAGCGTTTCACGCGGACCGGTCCGAAGGTCCACCGGAATTCAGTTGCCAAGTAACGCCGCGAACCAGTGTCGAGCGACTGCGCGTCCGCACCAGATCACTGTGCTGGACGCTATCTAGAGGCTGTGACGCTTTGTCGTAGGAGCTTCAATGTCACAGGCCGGCCGTAGTGTCTCAGTCATGAAGGAAGCAGGGCACTGTCGAGCGACATTGGACGTCGAGACAACTGGACTTAGCTCCAGTCGACGTGTCGTTGAAGTGGCGATAGTCATATCAACCCCTGCTGGTGAGATCGTGGACCGCTACGAGACAACGATCAACCCACAGCGACCGGTAGGCCAGTCAAGATCGATCCATGGCTTGAGCGATCTTGACCTTGGCGAGGCGCCTATTTTCAAGGAGGTCGCCGCCGATGTCCTCCAGTTGATCAAGGGAAATGTGGTCATCGCTCACAACCTGCCGTTCGACTGGACGACGCTCGCTGATGAATTCGAACGATGCGGGGTTCAATTCCCATCTATCTCTGGATGGTGCACTTCAAGGCTCGCCTCTACAGCAATGGGTCGCGGATCAGTCACTGCGCACGTTCGGCTGAGCGAGGCCTGTCAGTTCTTTGGGATCGAGAACAAGAGTCCGCATACGGCAATGGGAGACGCCGAAGCTACCCACCAGTTGTTTGAAGTTGTGCAGTCGCTGCTGCCATTGCCCCCGGCGCAGCCGCTGGGGAGAGTCTCGGGATTGTTACGGCTACCAACTCCGGTACTTCCCCTGCCTCGCTCCGAACTCAAGACGTCCAATAGTTGTGTGATGGGAGTTGATAAGTGAGGTCTACCGAGGAGTGGCGTGATGAGTTCACGACCGAACAACAGGCTTGGCTGGACGTGGTCTGGGGAAAGTCCGACGTTGCCGGCGAGGTGCACCTGTTGATCCAGCATCTTCTTGATGCACTAGCGGTTGGTGAGCTGATGTGGGATCGATTCCTGGCTCGGTCGTTACGGGACCGTATTGATCTCGTTGCCGGGCCTGCAGGCGGAAGAGCTCTCTTCGCCTGGATCTGCGGCGTTCACGACGTCGGTAAGGCGACGCCGGTGTTTCAGAAATGCAGCGGTAATCTTGGCGACCGAGTCAATGCAGCGGGCCTGCCTGTCGATCCCCGAATCGCCATCGGAGGGTGGCGTCACGACAAGGCGGGTGGTAGCCACCTTTTCACTGAGTTGCCGGCTCTGTTCGAAGTGGGCCGCCGAGACGAAGCGACATGCTGGTTGTGGCCGCTCGTTGCGGGTCACCACGGCCTCATTCCCGGGACTTCGGATGTGAACCCGCGGGGTACGAGCACGCAAGGGGCCGCGGCAAAGCACGGGATCGATCCGAAGTGGGTTGGGCTGAGAACGGCACTTCTCGCGGCTATAGCCGTGGCTTCGGGTCATCAGTCGCTAGAGGGCATCCGTCCATCAGGGGCACCTAGCCGTGGAGATCAGCTAGCGATTTCAGGTTTGATGATCATGGCGGACTGGATCGCCAGCAGCTCGCAGTTCCCTGCTGTCACTGGGTGGAATGCGGTGAGTCTCGAGGGTGCGAGATCGCGAGCCGCGAACGCTTGGAAGAACCTCGGGCTGGATGGTGGCTGGCGTGACCTTGCTGCCCCACCCAACGACATTGTGCAGGCCCGCTTTGGGAATTCGCCGCGTGCGGTTCAAGCCCTCGCGATTGACCTCGCACGAGCGATGGAAGTACCGGGATTGATGGTTGTAGAGGCACCCATGGGCGAGGGAAAGACTGAGCTTGCCTTGGCGGCGGCGGAGGTGCTCGCTCATCGCTTCGGTTCCAGCGGAGTAGCCGTCGGTATGCCGACCCAGGCAACCTGCGATGCCATGTTCGCCAGGGTGCAGCCATGGCTCGAGGCCCTCGGAGGAAGTTCCCAGATCGCACTGCTACACGGCAAGCGATTGGTTAACGACGACTGGAACAAGTTGGTCCGGCGCCTGCAGACCAGGCCGAGCCGGTCGGAGTCGATTGATGAATTTGATCTGAATGATTCATATCGCGTCACAAGTTCTGTCTGCGAAGACTGCGGTGCGGACGACGTCCATGACGTTGGAGTGCATGCCGCCGCGGATTGGTTCATTGGCCGTTACCGCGGCATGTTGGCTCCCCATTTCGTGGGAACCATCGATCAACTTCTGTTCGCCGCCACGCGGACCAAGTTTGTGAGCCTCAGATTCAGTGGGCTCGCCGGCAAGGTCGTGATCATCGATGAAGTGCACGCCGTCGATTCATACATGACGGAGTTCCTCGGGGAGCTGCTGACGTGGCTCGGATCTGCACGTATTCCGGTCATACTTCTCTCCGCGACTCTGGCTCCTGTGCAACGACAGCAACTCGTCCGCTCCTATCTGGGACTCCAGCCACGGGACGAGCTTGATTCGGTATCAACTGCGGCGTTGTCTGAACGCTGCGGGTATCCCCAAGTAACCGTCGCTGCAAACGCAGACGCTTCCAAGCGAACCGAGCAACACAAGTTGGTTCGTGCCTACTCAGGTGAATCGACTCGGCCGCCTCTGCAGGTACAGGTCAATTTCATTGAGGGATTTGGCGATGAGGCAGACACCCGCCTTGTTGAAGCCATCGATCGAGAACTCTCAGATGGTGGCGTTGCGCTGGTCATTCGAAATACCGTCAGCCGAGCCCAGAATCTGTTCAAACTTCTCTCCGATCGCTACGGAGACGAGGTCCGTCTACTGCACAGCCGATTCACTGCTGGGCATCGAGCAGAAGACACCGCTGAAATCGTTCGGCTCATTGGACCTCCCCAGCGTGGTTCAAGTCAGAGCTGCGTTGACCCAGAGCGCCCCAACCGACTGATCGTCGTGGCCACGCAGGTGGCAGAACAGTCCTTTGACGTCGATGCCGATGTTCTCTTCACAGATCTGGCTCCGATTGACCTTGTCCTGCAGCGAGTTGGCAGGCTTCATCGTCATGAGCGAGACCGGCCGAAGCGGCTCTCAGCTCCCAAGGTCTACGTAACGGCTATGCCGCCAACCGATACAGGGCAAACGGTAGGTGAGAGGGACTTGACTGAGCCTGGCGGTACGGCTGTCTACAAAGCCCACCATCTGCTGCGTGCGGCAACGCTCCTGTTGGATCGCGAATCAGAAGGCTTGGCCATTCCTCGTGACATACCTCGGCTCGTCGATGCTGCATATGGAAGTGCGCCGCCCATCGCTCCGGGCTGGGTCGAAACCGCGATGGCCAGTGTGAGCGAGCAGGCCAATAAAGATCGTAGACGAGCGGAGAAAGCTTCCGATTACCTACTTGACCCCTCTGGCTCGATTGAACGACGAACCCTGGAAGGCCTGCACGTACGGGCGAACCGCTCCGTGGACGTCGAGTCGAATGTAAGAGTGAGGGATCCCGAGAGCGACTCGCTTGAGGTAGTGCTGTTGAGGCGGATCGAGGGTGTCTACTCGTCGCTCGACGGCATCAACTTCGGTCCGAACTGCGACATTGCTCGCGAAGACCCTGCGCTGGTCGTCTCCAGTCTCATCCGGGTCCCGGATCGCGGAAAGAAGGTGCGCTCCGACTCTCGTGAGCGGGAGCTCCATCGTCAACTACGGGCTAATGCGGCCAGTATCAGTGGATGGTCTGGGCACCCATGGTTGGGGCATCTGCTGGCAGTCGTTGTGGACAGTAATGATGTCCTGCAACTCCCGGGATTCAAGCTTTCGTATAACCGTCGGCTCGGTCTTTCCATCGAGATGTCAGGGTGATGGGGACGATGACCCCGAAGGTGCCAACGTCCCCATCACGTTCCCCGCGTGTGCGGGGCGGACTCCCTTCTCAAGGGAAACAACACCCTGTGAATGGGATGACCCCGGCGCAGCCGGGCATGAAGAAGCTACCGCTGCCACGTTGGTCACTGGGTGCGGTGGGTGTGGATGCCGAAGTGTCGAAGCCAGCAATGGAAATCGTCGACTCACCGCAGATCACGAGAGCGAGATGTGGCGGGAAGAAGCCCCTTGACATCCTCGCTCGAGGGTCTCATCATTTGGGTCAG
>JAGQSZ010000098.1 GCA_020439285.1 Microthrixaceae bacterium | reverse complement strand
TGTACGGCAAGATGCGCAAGTCCCTCGGCTCCAAGCGCAAAGAGCTACGCGACGAAGACATCACGCGCATCTGCAAGATGTACGAGAACCAGCGCAACGAGACTGGCAAAAACAAGCCCGCACTGTCGAAGGTGTTCCACGGCAGCGACTTCGGCTACCGCACCATCACCGTGGAACGCCCGCTGCAACTGCGGTTCACCCCCACCGAGGACAACATCGCTGAAGTCCTGGCGACCAAACCCGCACAGAAGCTGTCCACTGGTGAACAGGAGGCGCTACACAAGGCGCTCACCGCCCTCATCGGGTGGGAGTGGAAAGACCAAAGGGAGTTCATCACCGAACTCAAGGACGGTCTAAGCAAAGTGGGCTTGACGAAGCCATCTGCTGCGCTGGTCAAGGCGATCTGGTCAACCATTGGCGAACACGACGACACCGCCGCCATCGTCACCAACAAAAAGGGCGAACCCGAACCCGACCCGAAGCTACGCGACACCGAGAACATCCCGCTGAACGAAGACATCGAAGACTACTTCGCCCGCGAGGTGCTCCCACACGTCCCCGACGCCTGGATCGACCACGACAAGACCAAAGTCGGCTACGAAATCCCTTTCACCCGACACTTCTACCACTACACACCACCCCGCCCACTCGAAGACATCCAGAAAGACCTCCGCCAACTCGTCGGCGAAATCCAGGAGATGCTCCACGAGGTCGGAGCATGAGTTTCCCGGCGTATCCCGAGTACAAAGACTCAGGCGTTGAATGGCTCCAGGAGATTCCGTCCGGTTGGAGCGCAACCCGAGTGAAGTACCTCGCTTCGACCATATCTGGAGGTACGCCAGACACGGACAACTCGTCGTACTGGTCCGAAGAAGAAGGGGCGACCCCATGGGTCTCCATCGGAGATATGAGCAGCCGTGACGAGGTTTGGAATACAGCTAAGTCCCTGACTGAGCTCGGGCGAAGGAGCAAGGGGCTCCAGCTGGGTTCATCAGGAACCATCGTGTTTGCGATGTACGCAAGCGTTGGCGAAGTATCAATCCTCCGAATTCCTGCTGTGTGGAATCAAGCATTGCTGGGCTTCGAGGTCGACAATGAAATGTGTCTTGATCGATTCCTTTTCTACAACCTGAAGACCATCAGGGGCTACCTGCCACACCTTTACAGGAGTAACACCCAAAACAATCTGAACGCCGACCAGGTAGAAAACCTGCCCGTTGCATTGCCGTCGCTGACAGAACAGCAAGCCATCGCTGATTTCCTGGACCGCGAGACTGCGAAGATTGATGCGCTGATCGGTAAGCAGGAGCAGCTCATCGCCACGCTGCGCGAGGAACGGTCAGCCATAGTGGACTCTGTCCTCGACAGCCACGGGTTCACAGCACCGCGAGCACTTTCCGATGTTCAATCGTGGCAGCTACCAATCGGATGGCGAATCATTCGTCTGGGAACTGTCCTGCGGCAGTTGACCAACGGGTTTGTCGGTCCGACTCGGGACATCCTGGTAGATGAAGGCATTCCTTACATCCAAAGTACGCATATAAAACAAGGGCGGATTGACTTTGCCAGGCGTCCCTTCTACGTCCGCAAGGAGTGGCACGACGCGCGTCCACGCATCCACTTACGCCAAGGTGACGTACTGATAGTGCAGACGGGCGATATCGGTAAGGTCGCCGTCGTACCTGCCGATTTCGGCGACGCAAGCTGCCACGCTCTTCAGATAGCCCGAGTGAAACCCGAGATTCTGAGCGGTCACTACCTCGGAACCTTCCTCAGCTCGCATCTCGGCTTCCACTCCCTGCGATCTCTGGCAACAGGCGCGTTGCACCCCCATTTGGAGGCAGGTGTTCGCGCGGCGCCGATAGTTGTTCCCCCTTTGGAAGTTCAAACGCTTGTTATCCGTGAGGTGGATGACCGCACCGCACAGATCGACTCCGTTATTGCCAAGTCACAGAAGATGATTGAGACCTTGCGGGAGTACCGCTCAGCTCTGATCACGGATGCGGTGACGGGCAAGATTGATGTTCGGGGTGCGGCGTGATGGTGGCTCAGCAGCATCATGAGGCGACGTTCGAGGCTGAGATTTGCGAGTACCTGACTGAGCACGGCTGGCTGTATTCACCGAATGACAAGGGCTACGACCGCGACCTGGCGTTGTTCCCTGAGGACGTGTTCGGCTGGCTGGCGGACACCCAGCCTGAGCAGTTGGCGAAGCGAGTCAAGCCTGAGCTGACGGGCGCTGTGCGGGAGAAGGCACGCGCAGGTGTGCTGGCAGCGCTGACGAAGACGTTGGGTACTGACCCGAAGGCGAATGGGGGCACGCTGTCGGTGTTGCGGCGTGGCTTCAAGGATTTGAACGCGCAGTTCTCTATGTGCCAGTTCCGTCCGAATTCATCGCTGAATGAGACGACAGCGAAGCGGTATGACGCGGTGCGGCTGCGGGTGATGCGCCAGGTGCACTACTCCGTGAAGAACCCCGCGGCGAGCATTGATTTGGTGTTCTTTGTCAACGGGGTTCCAGTTGCGACTGCTGAGCTGAAGACGGACTTGAGCCAGCAGAGTGTCGTTGACGCAGTGCAGCAATACCGCAAGGATCGCCCACCGAAGGGTGAGCCACTGCTGGGGTTCGCCTCCCGTGCGTTGGTGCATTTCGCGGTGTCGAACTACGAGGTGGAGATGACCACCCGCCTGGCGGGCAAGGACACCGTGTTCTTGCCGTTCAATCGCGGCAACCACGGTCACAAAGGCAACCCACCGCACCCGCACGGTGGTTCACCTTCGGCGTACCTCTGGGAGCAGATTCTCCAGCGCGACACGTGGCTGGACATCCTCGGTCGATTCATGCACTTGCAGATCGAGGACAAGGTCGATCCCGCGTCGGGGAAGAAGACCCACAAGCGGACGATGTTGTTCCCGCGTTTCCATCAGTGGGAGGTGGTCACCAACCTCGTCCAAGCGGCGCGCACTCAAGGGGCGGGGCACCGTTACCTGATTCAGCATTCAGCAGGATCGGGGAAGACGAACAGTATCTCGTGGCTGGCGCACCGACTGTCGGTGTTGCATGACGCGGAGAACAAGGCGGTGTTCGATTCGGTCATCGTGATCACCGACCGCAACGTGCTGGATGCGCAGTTGCAGGAGGCGATACGGCAGATTGACCGTACCCCAGGGGTTGTCGCGCACATCGCGGGTTTGGGCGGGGCGAAGTCTGAGGAACTTGCCGAGGCACTCTCTGGCGGCACGAAGATCATCATCGTCACCATCCAGACTTTCCCGTATGCCCTGACTCTGATTCAGGAGAAGGCAGACCTGGCTGGCAAGCGGTTCGCGGTGATCGCCGATGAGGCGCACTCTTCCCAGGCGGGTGAAGCATCCAAGCGGCTCAAAGCAGCGTTGAGCGCTTCGGAGCTCGCGGAGCTGGAAGACGGCGGCACCGTGGACGCCGAGGATGTGTTGGCGGCGGAGATGGCGGCACGAGCAGAGGCGAAGAATCTCTCATTCTTCGCGTTCACCGCAACCCCGAAAGCCAAGACGCTGGAGCTGTTCGGGCACAAGGGAATTGACGGTACACCGCACCCGTTCCATCTGTATTCGATGCAGCAGGCTATCGAAGAGGGATTCATCCTCGACGTACTACGCAACTACACCCCGTACAAGACGGCGTTCCGACTCACCCATGAGGGGAAGACCTACCAGACAATCGCCAGCGACGAAGGCGGCACCGTGGAGGTCGCCACCGCTGGTGGTGACGGTGAGCTGGTGGACAAGCGGTCGGCGATCAAGTCGGTCATGAACTGGGTGAAGCTGCACCCGACGAACATCAGCCAAAAAGTCCAGATCATCGTGGAGCACTTCCGCGCCAATGTCGTTTGGCGGCTGGACGGCAAAGCCAAGGCGATGGTCGTCACCTCCTCGCGCAAGGCGGCGGTGCGCTACAAGCTGGCGTTCGACAAGTACGTCCAAGAGCATGGCTACAGCGATGTCGCAGCGTTGGTCGCATTCTCCGGTGAGGTCACCGACCCCGACTCGGGTGTGGAGAAGGCGACGGAAACCAGCCTGAACCCTGGTTTGAAGGGGCGGGAACTGCGGGAGGCGTTCGCCACTGACGAGTACAACGTGATGCTGGTCGCCAACAAGTTCCAGACTGGCTTCGACCAGCCCTTGTTGGTGGCGATGTACGTCGATAAACGACTATCAGGGGTGGCGGCAGTCCAAACCCTTTCGCGACTGAACCGCACGGCACCGGGCAAGGATCAGACCTTCGTGCTGGACTTCGCCAACACCGCTGAGGACATCACCGAAGCGTTCGAGCCCTACTACGAGGCGACCACCCTGTCGGATGTCACGGATCCGAACATCGTGCACGAGACGATGAGCAAGCTCGACGCAGCGGGCATCTACCACGAAGCCGAAGTCAACGCCCTGGTGGACGACTACTTGGCGGGCAAGGGCAACAACGCGTTGGTGAAGTGGGTGACACCTGCGCGTGACCGCTTCCGTGACCGTGAACGCGAAGCCCTTGAGCGTGGCGACAGCCTGGCGGTCGAGGATCTACACCTGTTCCGCAAGGACGTGGGCACCTTCATCCGTCAGTACGACTTCTTGTCTCAGATCGTCAACTACGAAGACCCGTCGCTGGAGAAGCTGTCCATCTACCTGCGACACCTCGCACCCGTCATCGCCAGCGAGCAACTCCAGCACGAAATCGACCTCTCGGGAGTCGACTTCGACTACCTCGCTCAGAACAAGGGCGCGGCGCACAACCCGACGCTCAAGGGCGATGTACCGCTGCAACCCGCGTCTGCTGGCGGAACCGGTGTGGCGCGGGACCCCGAGTTGGTCGCGCTCGCGGAGGTCATCGAGCAGATCAATGACCTGTTCTCTGGGGAGCACCCGCAGTCCAGCGTCAATAACGTCGTCACCCATATCAAGGACCGGCTAGAGGAAAGCGAAACGCTGCAACAGCAGGCGCAGAACAACACCCTGGCGCAGTTCTCCGCGAGCCCGGACCTGCAGAACGAGTTCGTCGGAGCCGTCATCGGCGCAATGGCGTCCTCGGAAGACCTGTCCACTCAGATCCTGAACAACCCGGAACTGTCGCAGAAGTTGCTAGGACAACTCATCCCGATCATCTACAAGGGACTCAAGGAAGCGGGGTGACCTCCGCGGCACTAGTGCCGAGGGCGACGCAGCGGTAGCGATACGGCAACGTGCAATTCCAGCCTTGCTGACGCAGACCTAATCGTCCTCGTCCTCGTACCAAGCAGGATCAGTGGACAGGTTCGCCAGCTCCGCCTTGATGTGTGCGCGGAGTTCTGCCACCACTTCAGCGACTTGAGCCTGTGTCAGTTCGCGGTTGTTGGCGTTCAAGCTCCGTACCAACGGGGATACCCAGGATTTGTAGTGCTCGACCTGGACTTCGGTCGCTCCCAGCTCCGTCAGCAGCTCAGCCTCGACCTTTTCCGTCCATGCCCGCAGCGCGGCAAAGTCCCCGTCAGCGATCCTGAGTTTGTCGTCCCCACTCATGCCGGTGACGTTACCGGCATCCGCTGCCCGAACCCGCTATCACCACGACAAGACCCGCACCGTCGCGTAGATACCACTGGGTGTTGCCGTGCCAGAAACAGACTCCCTCAACTCAGAGCCCCGACGATTCGCCGCAGCTCAACGGGCAGGCGGTTCAGCTGGACATTCGTATCGGCGCAGCCCTTCACACGACGTTTCGATGATTCATGGCGGGCGATGATCGTGATACCGGTCCCGCGCCTTTCTGCGCATACCAGCACCTTGCCCTGGGTTTTGAAGGGCGCTCCCGCCACGCACAATGCGTGCGCATCGTGCGCTACTTTCTGCCAATCGCGGCGACCGTCCATCGCACTCGCCAAGGCGTTCGCGAACGCCTCGACAGAGTCGTACCTATCCTGGGGAACCATCGCCAACGACTTGCGCACCACCGTCGCCACCGACTGCGGCACGTGTGGCGCGAGGTCACGCAGCTCGCGCAGGTCTCCTGACTTGATTCGCTCTATCTGCTCAGTCAGTTGTAACCGCAGTGAGACGGGGTACTCACCGCTGAACGCATAGAAGGCAGTCGCACCGAGCGAGTAGACATCCGAGGAAATCGAACACCTACCGCCCGATGCAACTTCCGGCGCTACCGTCTGCCAGGTCCCATTTGCGTCGGTGGTGCAGTCCGCATCCATGATGGCGCAGTACCCCAGGTCCGACACGAGGACGGTGTCACCGTCGATGAGCACGTTCCCCGGTTTGATGTCGCGGTGAAGCATGCCCTCGGCGTGAATGCGGTCAATCCCCGCCGCCGCGTGGCGAATCACCCTCGCGGTGTTGTGAAGACCGAGCCCAAGATTCTTTGCCATCGTCTCCATGTCGCCGCCGGTGACCAGCGGCGTCACGATAAACCTGATGTCGCTCGCGTTGTCGATATCAGCGTTAAGCACGCCCAGCAAGCACCGGCTACTCAGCTTCTCCAGCCGCCGCGCTTCATCCCAACTACGGGACGACTCGCCAGCCACGGGATCCAGCAGCTTCACCGCCACCGTTGAATCGAAGTGCCGGTCGTGCGCCTCATAGACGTGTCCGTCGCTGCCGAGCTTGCTGCGGAGCTCGTACCGATCATTGATCACCGTTCCAGGCGCGAACGTCGGCAAAGGATTCGGGGACACCACCGGACAAGGCTACGATTCGCCGATGGCAGTGCTGGGGATTTGCGTGGTTCCAAGTTCGGGCGCGCCGAAACTGAACGGTGTGCTTGCGGACGGGACGTACACGGAGCCCGTCATCGTGGACACCTTCCAGGTCCGTACGAACTCCAACGACCCCGCCGAACAAGCCGTCGATCTTGCACGGCTCCTGCTCGCGAAGCTACCCGGACTTGAATTCACCGCCGCCGCCATTCGGGTCGCAGGTACCCGACCCGTAGGCAGCAGGCAGAAAGCGGCGTTCTCACGAGCACACGCTGAGGGGGCGGCACTCTACGTGTTGCGCGAACACCTGAAAGCCGCCGTGACGACCGGAGACCCGAAGGCGCTCGCCAAGTCCCTGGGAGTGCCGCACACCGAACTGGAAGCAAAAGCCAAGGAACTAGTGAAAGGCAAGTCCGACGCCGCACTCGCCGCGTTGAGCCAGCTCCCCAAGGACTGAACGCTCGTCGCCGTCGAGAACCAGCAGAACGTCCACCTCGGGGACCGTCCAAGACGCCTGTTCACGTTGCCAATCTTCGATCAGTGCGTTGAGGACGACCCCGACGAGAACACCTTCATTCCCCGATTCTCGGAGCCTGGTCGCAGCGCGGGCGATTTGCGTACCGCTGGCAATATTCACGCCAACGATCAGGGTGTGCCCGCTTCCGTCAGCGCAAACCGTCGGGTCCAACATCATCGCTGCGCCGATCAAACGCTCAGCGTTTGGTGACGCGGCATAGAAGCCGAATCCGCTGAAGCGAGAGTGCCGAACCATGAGCAGAGCGTCCGCGTGACCACGCAGCGCGGCAGGGTCGTCAAGGTCGCGGACGTTTGCGCGACCCTGATCGAGGGCAGCGAGCAGACCACCCATCCCACACACTCCCTTCTGTGACATCAGTGACTAACGTTACGAATGCGACTGTATTGCCGGTGTGAGCATTCGCCCTGACAACTCGCTCGCCGAGATGCTGAACCGTAACTCAGACCTCCGACCACCACGCCCTGGACCGTCAAGATTCCCAGGTGAACGGCTACTCTTCTCGCGCCTTGTTCACGCGCCGAAAGCTATGCCGACACCTTCGCCGCGTCGCCCCACACGGCGTCCTCATGCGCCACGACATCGGATAGTCGGTACATGGCGCGGCGTCCGAAGCGGCGAAACTCGGGACCAGTGCCTTCACGCCCCCAAGCCTCCAACGTCCGCACGCTGATCCCCCACCGCCGCGCCAATTCAGCCCGCGTCAGGAAGGGAGTCTCCTCAACCTTCATCGTTCGCATCTCCTGCGCTAATCCGATCAATAATCCGGGTATGATTGCGTTGTTGACATCAATAATAGCACTCAATCGCGCTCAATAGCGTCTCTGCGCGCATTTTGTCTGTTATATTGATTCCCATGACTCAAACGGACTGGCAGCAGGCTCAGGTGGATCGTGTCGGTGACGCCATCAAAAGCCTGCGTGGTGACCGCAGCGCTCAATGGCTCAGCGACGCCACAAACGAACTCGGCTGCCGTGTTGGTAGGAGCACCATCAGCGACCTGGAGAACGGTCGGCGCAAGTACATCGCCGTCCACGAACTCGTGATGCTCGCCGCCGCCCTGGGAACGTCCCCTGCCGTCTTGCTGACATTCGGCAGCGTCCCCGATGGGGAACTGGAGCTTCTCCCCGGACGAACCATGAACGGGATCGACGCGGCGAACTGGCTGGGCGGTGACGGAATCAATCGGTTCAGTCCCGCCGCGCAAGGTCTCCCCCAGGATCACTCTCAGACCAAGGAACTCATCGCGGCGGCACGGGAACGGCGACGGGTCAACAGCACCCTCATCGAGACCCAGCTTGGCGGACTCACCGACTACCCCGATCCTGCGCTCGTCCCAGCGTTGAAGGACAGGCTCTCCGGACTCGTCAGCCGAATCCGTGAGTTGGGCGGCGTCATCCGAGACGGTGGTGACGATGGGTAGACCCGCCATGAAGATCGGGCAGCACGGGAAAATCGCCAGAGACCAGATCGCGCCGAATAAGTGGACTGCTCACTGCTACTACAGGGGACTGGACGGCAAGCGGAAACAGGCTGAGCGTACAACCCCTGAGGGCGTGAAAGACCGTCATGGCGCGGCGGCTGAAGCTGCCCTGGAGGAGCACCTGAACCTGCTGCTCAGCGGCGGAGTGGGCAGCACTGACGACGGAGCGGTCACCAGTAGCACCCTGATCAGCACTCTCCTAGAGCGGCATCGTGAAAGGCTGCGGAAGGAAGGGAAGTCGGTCGGCACGCTGCGCTCGTACCGATACCGCATCAACTACTGGAACGATGTCGCTGGCGGAATCACCGTTGGTGACTGCACACCTGGACGCCTGGAACGACATCTCGCCCAAGTAGAGGCTGGGCACGGGTACACCGACGCGAAGCAGCTCAGGACGCTTCTGGGGTACGCCCTGGATTACGCGGTGCGGGACAACGTGATCACGTACAACCCAGCCCGTGCCACCAAACCATTGCCCAAGGCTCCTTCGGAGCCAAAGAACGTCGCACAGCCCCTCGACCCCGAGGTACTTCCTGCTGTGATGAAGGCGTTGCTGACATCGGAGAAGTGTCGGAAGAAGGACATCACCGACGTAATCCTGATGCACTTGGCGACAGGGCTGCGGGTGTCGGAGGTGCTGGGCTTCCTCTGGACAGAGTTCGACC